>CAZWOA010000079.1:0-14038 GCA_964635545.1 uncultured Marinilabiliaceae bacterium | reverse complement strand
CGGCATCAAGTGCACGGTCATATATTTTAAGGTCATCCACAAGCCCTTCAAATGCACTAATATAAAAATTGGACGTGATAGCGGTATTAAGTGTTGCATTTTTCTGCCCTGCTAAAGCACCATTAAAATATATCTTAACTACAGTTCCATCATAGGTAATGGCAAAATGATTCCAACCGGATATAGTATAATAGCTTGGGGTTGAGAAGTCATTGCCACTTCCATATCCTTGGAATGCAATTTTAGCCTGCCCCGCCCCAGTATCACCAATATATGCTCCAAAGGTTTGACTAACAGCATCATTACCATATTTAAAAAGTGCCATATTTGACATAACGTAATCAGGTTTTATGCGCATAGCTACTGTGCGCAGCATAGTTCCGGAGGGCAATGGAGCTATAACAGGATTACCGGAGACTATCCTTTTTGTGACAATCTTCTTCATCCTATTGTTAATTTTCACAGCTTGTCCATCTTGGTTGCTTTCAAAATCAACGGGGAGTTGACTATCCACATTTTCTATAAACATATTGGTGTTTCCCTCACTGTAGATGCTGTTATTGAAGAAAAACTGGGTAATCAATCCTGAATTAACATCAATGGCATTACCCGATTTCAGTGAACCGGAGGCATTTTTGGTTGCAGTTGAGGATTTCTGCCCATAAACATCAGGCATAATAGAGATAGCAATCAACAGAAGGATTGCCGAAAATTGAAGTAAAGTTCTATTCATGGTGTTTTATTTAAATTACTCCACCAAAACAGCAACCCTAAAAAATAGTTCAGCTTTTTTAAGTTAATTCTTGCCATGGTTTGATTAACAATACCATATAGCTGACAAACAGAAATAAAAAAGAGGGTTATCGATACCCTCTTTACTCTGTAATTTATCTTCCTTCGTATCCGCCCTGATGACGGGGTCTAAACTCACGGTTTCTGTTGCCAAAACGGTTATTGCCATTATTGGGTCTTCCCTCTTCGCGTGGCACTGATTTTTTAACTACAATACGACTGCCGTCAAGCTCCGAAGAGTCAAGTTTCTCAATAGCTGCATGAGCGGCATTCTCATCACTCATCTCTACAAAACCAAACTGCTTAGAGTTTCCGGTTTCGCGATCAATAATAATCTTTGCTGAGATTACCTCGCCAAATTGGCTAAAAAGTTCATTCAATGTCTCGCTAGTGGTGCGAGAGTTCAATTTTGCTACAAAAATGTTCATGATAAAGATTAAATTAGGAAATAAATTGTGATTAGAGTTCAACGTACAACCATAAAACCAGCTTATCGCAAGTATTTATTCAAATGTAGCACACCAATCTTAATGCAAAAATAAAACATTATCAAAAACTTACAACAGTTTGAAAAGTTTATCAACAACAAATATTTTATTTTTCAATCACCGCAATAAGATGAGTGCGTAGAAACGGGAAAACATAAAAAAGAGGGTATAACTTCTTCACACGACGGCCAATGGGTGGTGCAAGAGTAACTTTATGGAATGTGATATTCTTTGAATTTTTGAATAACTCCTTAACCTCGGCACGCTTCACCCCTTTCACATCCTTATTTCGAGGATTATCAAATGCAAAATCGTACCACAGCACCATGCCTCCGGGCTTCACCAAGCTCCACATTTTGTTGGCAAGCTTCTGCTTGAATGATGAATCGAGAATTGATGTAAACACAGTGGATTGCAACACTATATCGAAAGTGCCATCAAGAGTGTTATCCAGTTTATTTGCATCTCCTTCATAGATATTGATATCGGGAAACGACTGACGCAACATTTCTATGCGCTCCGGCATAAGTTCATTGGCATAAAGATTGGCACGCACCAGCCCCAACTCATTAAAAATCATCAAATTACGCCCACTCCCGGCCCCTATTTCCAACAACTTAATCTCTTCGGGATGAGTGAAGTACTTCTTCAATATTAATCTAAACCGACTCTCCTTCTCTTTCTGAACAAAACCATCGAAACAAGCTTCCTCGGCGGTGATAAGATCGACCAGTGTTTCGCTTCTTTTCTCGTATCTTTCAATAATTTTTTGAGTTTCAGAACTTTCAACTTCTACCATTTGGCGGGATTCAGTGTGCATAATAAAATAAAGGTTTGTGAAAACATTATTTAAAATTAAGAAATTAAGAAATATTTCACACTTTTATTTTGACACATAGCCGTTATTATTACACCATATATTGAAAAATTATTGGCAACCGATAGTTTTATCATCAAAAGTGAATATTGACAATAAACGTACCTATTGTTAATTAATATTTGTATTTTTAGCATTACTAACCTCCCATAAAAAAGTGTTTGCAACAATACACAGCAGCATAAGAATACAATAACTCAAATAACATTTTCATTATGAGAAAGCTATTACTACTAGCAATTTTAGGAATGACTACCTTGGTCTATTCGCAAGAGTCGTTTACCAAGCAGGAGTTCACCTCATCCGAAGGCGCCAAAATGGGATATCAGATATTGAAGCCCAACAAAATAGAGCAAGGCAAAAAATATCCACTGGTTCTTTTTCTGCATGGGGCGGGCGAGCGTGGCAGCGACAATGAGGCACAGATGACTCATGGAAGCAAAATGTTCACCAACCCTGTAAATCAGGAGAGATATCCATCTTTTGTAATATTTCCGCAATGCCCGGCCAATATGTACTGGTCGTTTGAGAAGCGTCCCGATAAAATATCCGAAGATAAATTTGAGGCCGATGCACCAATTACCAATCAACTGGCAACAGTCAAAGAACTGCTGGATTGGCACATAGCAAACATGCCTGTGGATAAGAACCGTATCTACATTATGGGACTATCCATGGGTGGGATGGCCACTTTTGATATGGCATGCCGTTTTCCCGATATTTTTGCAGCAGCCATTCCAATTTGTGGAGGTATAGAGACCAACAGATTGAAAAATGTAGTGGGCAAGGTTAGCTTCAGAATATTTCATGGCGACTCAGACCCTGTGGTGCCGGTGGAGCTATCGCGCAAAGCATACACAACTCTTAAAGATAACAATGCCAAAGTGGAGTATATCGAGTTTCCGGCAGCTACACACGACAGCTGGACTCCCGCATTCAATCGCACTGATTTTATGAAGTGGATTTATAGTCAGAAAAAAAGAGCCAAAAACAGATAGCAAATACCAATACATTTCAATTTATATCGTATTACAATCAATAACCTATTTAATATAAAAACATAGATTAATTTGTTAATTATTGAAAAATCATTTAAAAAGAAACTATTTGTAGCGAAAAAATAGAATAAAGTCAAATTCTACTATTACACACTAACGTTATAAATTCTCGTTCAGTATGATTTTTTCTTATTTATTCCAGTTTTATAGGTGTAAAAACAACAATTAATAAAAACAACATCTGACTTACAGGCAATTACAGACACACCGCCACTCAAACCACTCTTTAGAATCACTATAAATTAGACAAAAATGACTTTTTTCAGAACAACGACACGAAATTGATTATACTTTTGAGGCTTCAAATTAATGTATTTTAATCATGAACGGAGAGCTCATTGTAGTGTTCTTCCTCGTTGGTGTTATACTAGTAGGAGGAGCGATAATTTTTGCAAACCTTGCCTCACCCAAGTCATTCAATCATGCCAAGTTTGAACCCTACGAATGTGGTATTCCAGTAAAAGCCAGTTCGTGGATTCAGTTCAACGTGGGTTACTACCTCTTTGCCCTAATTTATCTTATTTTCGACATCGAGGTGGTGTTCATCTTCCCATGGGCAACTGTGATGAAAGAGGTAGGCATGACGGCTTTTGTTGAGCTGATAATTGTATTTTTCATGCTGGGTCTCGGACTTATGTATGCATGGAAGAAAGGAGCATTCAAATGGGTATAAAAATAAAATCGATACCTTACGAAGAGTTCAACGACAATGAATCGCTGGAACTGTTCAAACAGTCGGGAGGCAGTATTATCACCACCACCATCGACGACGTAATCAACTGGGGAAGAAGCAATTCGCTATGGCCTCTAACTTTTGCCACCAGCTGTTGTGGTATTGAGATGATGGCCGCCGGAGCACCGCGCTACGACTTTGCCCGCTTCGGAATGGAGGTTTATCGCCCCAGTCCGCGCCAAGCCGACGTAATTGTAGTGGCAGGAACAATAGTTCAAAAGATGGCTCCCGTGCTGAAGCGTCTCTACGACCAGATGGCCGAACCAAAATATGTAATTGCGATGGGTGCATGCGCCATCAGTGGAGGACCATTCTGCAAACACAGCTACACCACCGTGCGCGGCGTCGATCAGATTATACCTGTTGACGTGTACGTACCAGGATGTCCGCCACGCCCCGAAGCACTGCTCTACGGAGTGATGCAGCTTCAGCGCAAGATACAGGCCGAATCGAAAGAGAACAGAACCAGAGAGTTGAACACACCACAAAGCGACAACAATGCAGACAACAATAACCGTTGAACAACTGACGGCACTACTGCCCGAAGCCACCGTTGCGCAAGGCAGTCAATTTATAACAATAGAAGTTCCCAACAATAAATATCTCGCTACGGTAGAGATGCTGAAACAACAGAGATTCGACTTCTTCCTTAACATGACCGGAGTGGATAACTTGCCGGCATTGGAGATAAGAGTACACCTGCGCAACAGCGCCACCTGGCAAACAATAGTGGTTCACACCTCAACCGACGACAGGGAAAACCCTGCCTTCGACTCAATACATCACCTGTGGAAAGGTGCCGGATATTTTGAGCGTGAAGTGTTCGACCTGCTGGGAATAAAATTCAACGGACATCCCGATTTACGCCGTATGTTCCTTGATGATGACTATCCGGGATTCCCGCTACGCAAAGATTTTGTTGACCCATATAACCCACCACTGGAAAAATAGAGTGCCATGAGTAAATTTACTACTAAAAACATAGTGTTGGGTGAAAACGACCAATATGTAATAAATATGGGTCCCCAGCACCCATCAACCCACGGGGTGTTGCGATTTGAACTCCTGCTCGAAGGTGAGACCATACGCAAGGTAACTCCCCACTGCGGATATATCCACAGGGGCATAGAGAAGATGTGCGAAAAAAGCACATATCTGCAAACAATACACTACACCGACCGGATGGACTACCTATCGGCACACATCAACAACGAAGCAGTGAGCCTTTGTGTTGAAAATGCCTTGGGCATCGAGGTTCCCGAACGTGTAAAAGTTATACGCACCATATTAAGCGAGCTCAACCGCATCGCCTCTCACCAGCTGTGGTGGGCAGCCTTCGGCATGGATATGGGCGCACTTACATCGTTCTTCTACGGATTGCGCGACCGCGAGCATATTCTAGATATTTTTGAAGAGAGCACTGGAAGCCGCCTGCTACAAAGCTTTGTATGTCCCGGTGGATTAATGTATGATGTGCATCCCAACTTTGCACCTAAGATACGTGAATTCATCACCTATTTCAGAAAAAAACTGCCCGAGTACGACAGACTGCTCACCGGCAATATAATATTCACCGAACGAACTGTAGGTCTTGGCGTTATGACCAAAGAGCAAGTGATGAGCTACGGTCTCACAGGGCCTGCAGCACGTGCCAGCGGGGTTAGTTGCGACCTTAGGGTTCATCAGCCATACAGCGCCTACGACCGTGTAGAAGTGAAAGAGATGCTTGCTACCGAAGGCGACACTTATGCTCGCTACAAAGTGCGTATCGACGAGATGTATGAATCGATGCATTTACTTGAGCAACTTGTGGATATGTTGCCCGAAGGTGACCACACCGCCAAGATGAAAGCTGTGGTGAAACTTCCCGAAGGCGAATATTTTCAAAGTGTGGAGACTGCACGTGGCGAACTGGGTGTGCACATCATCAGCAGGGGCGATAAATATCCCTACCGCATGAAACTGCGCTCTCCCAACTTCTCAAACCTGTTTGTGATTGAAGATATTGCCCGCGACACCAAGATTGCCGACCTAGTGGCAATAAGCGGTTCGCTCGACCTCATTATTCCCGATATTGACCGTTAAATCATATTAATATGTCATTTAGCATTTACGACTTTACACAGTTCACAAAAGAGCTGCACGAAACATTCTCAGCCAACATGTCGCCGGCAATGACCACGCTTGTTGAGTTTGTGATTGTGGGCGTTCTGTTTCTGGCGTTCTATGCGCTGCTTGGTCTGTTTCTGGTATATGCCGAGCGTAAAGTGTGCGCAATTGTACAAAACAGACTTGGCCCCAATCGTGTTGGCCCGCTTGGGCTGATGCAAACCATTGCCGACCTCATCAAACTGCTGATGAAAGAGCTTATAATTGTAAAACACTCCGACCGTTTGCTTTACAACATTGCTCCGTTCATAGTAATTATTGTTTCCATGATGGCACTTGGAGCAGTACCATTTGCTCCCGGATTACATGCACTAGATTTCAATATAGGTATCTTCTATGTGGTGGCAGTAACATCGCTGAGCGTTGTAGGTATTCTGCTTGCAGGATGGTCGAGCAACAGCAAGTATTCGCTTATTGGTGCCATGCGAAGCGGTGCGCAGATGATTAGCTACGAACTATCAATAGGATTGGCACTGCTACCTGTGATTATGCTTAGCGAATCGCTACAGTTCAGCACCATCATAGCAAGTCAGGCCAACGGATGGTGGATTTTCAAAGGACACATACCCGTGTTTATTGCATTTGTGATATACCTGATAGCAGCCACAGCCGAGACAAACCGCGGCCCCTTCGACCTTGCCGAGGCAGAGTCGGAACTTACGGCAGGTTATCACACCGAATATTCGGGAATTAGATTTGCATTCTTCTTCCTTGCCGAATATATGAATATGTTTCTGGTGTCGGCCATTGCAACTACAGTATTCCTTGGCGGATGGCAGCCCCTGCATTTCGGAGGCTTCGAAACATTTAACCACATAATGGATTTCATTCCTCCCATAGTGTGGTTCTTTGCCAAAACATTTGTAATAATCTATATCATAATGCTGTTCAAATGGACATTCCCGCGTCTGCGCATCGACCAACTGCTGCATCTGGAGTGGAAATACCTGCTACCCCTCAATATGATGAATATTGTGCTGATATCGCTGATAATACTAATGGGATGGCATTTTTAACATCATCAGAAAAAAAGGATAAAATGAATGTTATAAAATATTTCAAAGAGATAGGCAGTGGAGTAGCATCACTGCTGAGGGGCATGAGAATAACCTCGGGCTATTCCTTATCTCCCGGTGAGATAGTGACCGAGAAGTATCCCGAAAACCGCAAGACTCTGAAGATGCACGACACCTTTAGAGGCGAAATAGTGATGCCGCACGACGAGAATAACCAACACCGCTGCACTGGCTGCGGAATATGTGACTTAAACTGCCCCAACGGTTCTATCACCGTACTTACAACAAAGGATGAGGAGGGCAAAAAAATACTTCTTCGTCACCATTACGAACTGGAGAGCTGCACGCTTTGCGGTATATGTATCAAGGTATGTCCTTCGGATGCACTGGCCTACGGTCAGAAATTTGAGCATGCCGTGTTCGACAGAACCAAGCTAAGCAAAGTACTAAATCAACCGGGTTCATCACTTAAAAAGGAGAAAAAGTCATGAGCATGAACGAATTTCTATTCTACACACTTTCACTTATCATCATCGTATTCTCGCTGCTGACAGTCAACAGCCGACGAATGCTAAGGGCAGCAACCTGGCTTCTGATAGTGCTGGTGGCCACTGCCGGAATATATATGCTGATGACCTATCAGTTTATGGCAGCCGTGCAACTTAGCGTATATGCGGGAGGCATCGTGGTGCTTATCATATTCTCAATATTCCTTACCAGCCATATCAACCATAAGTTTGAACACCCATCCATAAAACGTATGGTTACAGGAGGAATAATCTCTATTGGCGGATTGGCAATAACCGTTGCAGCAATTTTGAGCTACGACTTCCCCGAAGCAGTTCAACACACCACCATGGAGGCCAGCGTAGAGAATATAGGCCGTCATCTGGTGAGCACAGGGCGCAATGGCTATGCCCTTATATTTGAAGCTATCAACGTACTGCTGCTCGCTGCAATTGTGGGTGGCATAGTGATAGCCCGCAAAGAGAATAAGGAAGAGAAAAACAACGAAAAAGCCTGACATTAACCATATAAAAGACGAATCATGATACAGGAAATTCCTATACAATATGTGCTTATTCTGGCTGCTCTGATGTTCTTTATCGGAGTGTATGGTTTTATTGTCCGCAAGAGTTTAATTACCATACTGATGTCACTCGAGTTAATGCTCAACTCAGTGAATATCAACTTTGTAACCTTCAACCACTACCTCTTTCCAGGGCATTTGGGAGGCCAGTTCTTCGCTTTTATAGTCATTGCGATAGCCGCTGTGGAAGCATCGGTAGCCATAGCATTGATTGTGAGTATCTATCGCCGTTTCAAATCGATTGAGTCGGACGATATAAGCGAGATGAAGCATTAATATCAATAATAACAAAAAGAGAGATAAGCAATGAATCTTTTCAGTTATACAATACTTATACCGGTTATTCCACTGGTGATGTTTCTGGTGCTGGGACTTACCAGCGGCCGCATGAAACCTCAACTGTCGGGATGGCTGGGCACGGTAGGCCTGATGATATCGGCACTGCTGAGCTATTACACTGCGATACGCTATTTCTGGCACGACGGAATGGCAGATGGTGCATACCAAACTATTATTGCGCACAACTATACGTGGCTTAACTTCACCGACAAGCTGAAAATAAGCCTTGGTGTGCTCATCGACCCTATTTCGGTGATGATGCTGGTGGTGATAACCACAGTATCGCTTATGGTACACATCTACAGCATGGGCTATATGCACGGCGAGCGGGGCTATTCGCGTTTCTATGCGTTCCTGTCGCTGTTTAGCTTCTCGATGCTGGGACTGGTGCTTGCCACCAATATTTTTCAGATGTATATTTTCTGGGAGCTTGTGGGCGTGTCGTCCTATCTGCTCATCGGTTTCTACTACGACCGCAACTCGGCCGTGGCAGCAGCAAAAAAAGCATTTATTGTTACCCGCTTTGCCGACTTCGGTTTCCTTGTGGGTATCCTGATTTTAAGTTTCTACACAGGCACATTCGACTTTGTACAGCTGTGCGAGCCGGGCACAAACATGATAGGTTCTCATGCAGGCACCATGTTTATGGGCATGTCGGTGGTTAGCTGGGCTATGTTGCTCATTTTTATGGGTGGAGCAGGTAAAAGTGCCATGTTCCCACTTCACATCTGGCTGCCCGATGCCATGGAAGGTCCTACTCCGGTATCGGCACTTATCCACGCCGCCACCATGGTTGTTGCCGGTGTGTTCCTTGTGGCACGTATGTTCCCGGTGTATCATTTCTTTGCACCCGACATACTCACAGTAATTGCCTGGGTAGGTGCATTCACATCTCTGTTTGCGGCAATCATCGCCATCACCCAAAACGATATTAAACGAGTATTGGCATTCTCTACCCTATCGCAAATAGGATACATGATGCTGTCACTGGGTGTGTCGGGTTATGGTGGCGAGCATGGCGTGGGTTACATGGGCTCTATGTTCCACCTGTTCACACATGCTATGTTCAAGGCGCTTCTGTTCCTTGGTGCAGGCTCCATAATACATGCAGTACACTCCAACCTGATGACCGACATGGGCGGACTGCGCAAATATATGCCTGTTACCCACATCACATTCCTAATAGCATGCCTCACCATTGCCGGTGTGCCATTCCTGTCAGGATTCTTCAGTAAAGATGAAATTCTGGTGGCAGCATTTCACCACAATAAAATTCTCTTCGGAATTGAGTATTTCGTAGCCGGACTAACAGCATTCTATATGTTCCGCCTCTATTTCAACATCTTCTGGGGCGAAGAGCGTAAATATGAGCATACCCCGCACGAGTCGCCACTGGTGATGACTATCCCTCTGATGATTCTTGCATTTGCATCAATATTTTCAGGATATCTGCCATTCAGCCAAATGGTTACATCCGACAAGATGCCGTTTGATGCCGTGATGCACTACAACATTGCCATACCAAGTGTGTTGATTGGTGTTGCAGGCATTATCGTAGCATGGATTCTTTACAAGAAACCCACTACCATACCGCAAACCATGGCTCAGCAACTGGGTGTTATGTACAAAGCTGCATATCATAAATTTTATATCGACGAGATATACATGTTTGTAACCCACCGCATACTGTTCAACTGTGTGTCGCGTCCTATTGCATGGTTCGACCGCAATGTGATTGACGCCTCAATGAACGGCATAGGTAACGTGGTGATGTACGCCTCCAAGCGAATTAAAGGTTTGCAGTCGGGCTACATACAGCAATATGCCGCAGTATTTGTGGGTGCAGCACTATTCCTGCTGCTGATGGTACTTTATCTGATTCAGAATAATTAAAAAAACAATAAGATATGAATTTGCTTAACCTGCTGATACTGACTCCCATGCTTACGCTCGGTGGAATCATGTGGGCTAAAAGCCAGAAAGCAGTCAAGGTTGTTTCGGCAACGGGCATGTTTCTGCAACTTATAGTGGCTGTCATCATTGCTCTTCAATATTTTGCACTCCGCCAGGGAGGCGACATGAGCGAAATGGTGATGCGCATGGACTTGATGTGGTATCCCACTTTCAACATAGGATATTCCATAGGCGTTGACGGCATTTCGGTAGCGATGATTCTGCTTACCGCCATAGTGGTGTTTGCCGGCATCTTCGCATCGTGGGAGGTAAACACGCTTCAAAAGGAGTTTTTTATCACCCTAATACTTCTTTCGGCCGGCGTATTCGGCTTCTTCATCTCGGTTGATCTCTTTACCATGTTCCTGTTCTACGAGCTGGCCGTGATACCTATGTATCTGCTTATAGGCATCTGGGGAACAGGTCCCAAAGAGTATTCGGCAATGAAGCTTACCCTTATGCTGATGGGTGGTTCGGCCCTGCTGATGGTTGGTATCTTCGGAATATATTTCTGCACCCAACTGCCGGGTGGCATGCACACTTTCAATATCCTTGAGCTTGCCAAAGGCACAATGGCAATGGATAAACAGCTGTTCTTCTTCCCATTTATGTTCATCGGGTTTGGAGTGCTGGGTGCCCTTTTCCCATTCCACACCTGGTCGCCCGACGGTCACGCTTCGGCACCCACAGCGGTATCGATGCTTCACGCCGGAGTGCTGATGAAACTGGGAGGCTACGGAATATTCAGGGTAGCAATGTACCTTATGCCCGATGCAGCCACCGAACAGGCCTGGTTCTTCCTTATACTGACATCAATATCGGTAGTGTATGGCGCTTTTGGTGCAATATGGCAAAAAGACCTCAAATATATCAATGCATACTCATCGGTGAGCCACTGCGGAATGGTGATTTTTGCCCTTCTGATGCTTAACCGCACCGCGATGGATGGCGCCATCCTCCAGATGATATCGCACGGTTTGATGACGGCTCTCTTCTTTGCCCTTATCGGAATGATATATGGCCGCACACACACACGTATGATACACGAAATGGGCGGACTTCTGAAAATAATTCCATTCATTGGCGTAGCATACATGATTGCGGGATTTGCATCATTGGGACTTCCCGGATTGAGCGGTTTTGTGGCCGAGATGACCATTTTCGTGGGTGCTTTCCAGCATAGCGACCTTTTCCACCGTGTGATAACCATCATGGTGATATCGGCAATAGTGATTACTGCCGTTTATATACTTCGAGTGGTGGGAATACTGCTTCAGGGCCCGGTGAAAAACCAGGAGTTTGCCTCACTGCCCGATGCACGTTGGTATGAGAAAATCAGCGTGGTATCGCTTATCGTTGCCATCGCCGGCATAGGATTGTATCCTCTCTGGCTCTCCAACGCAATTCAGGATAGCTTGCAGCCCATCATCGACAAACTGATGGCTGCCCTATAATCGTTATTAATCAAGATAAAACATAATAATATGTCATTATCAAACCTATTTCTCATGCGCCACGAGCTGCTGCTTACAGTGGCCATGCTGATAATACTTATTGCAGAGATATTTACCGAACAGCAAAGTAAAAAGCGCATTATCAACCTTGCGGTAATTCTGATGGGTGTTATCACTGCCATCGGGTTTATCCCTTCGGAACCGGGCGAACTGTTTGGCAGTATGTACCAGACCGATGCAGTGCGCATATTTATGAAAAACGTGCTGAACATAGCTCTGCTGGTTGTTATGCTGCAATCGAGCGAATGGCTTAAAGGCAGTAATAACTCGGAGCGTATTCCGGAGTTCTTCATCCTCACCTTTGCCAGCACCATAGGTATGAACCTGATGATATCGGCAGGCGATTTCCTACTGTTATACTTAGGTATAGAGATTGCAACCATACCATCGGCACTCATGGCAGCTTACGACCGCCACAAGAGCAAATCGGCCGAGGCAGGTATGAAGCTGATACTCACATCGGCCCTATCATCGGCAGTGATGCTTTTTGGCCTCTCGATGGTTTATGGCGTTACCGGCTCAATATATTTTGATGATGTGCAAAGCCTGTTTGGCAACCATGCACACACATCACTTGCTGCCATCGGGTTGGTATTCTTCATAAGCGGCATGGCCTTTAAAATATCGCTGGTACCTTTCCACCTATGGACAGCCGACGTGTATGAAGGTGCACCGGTGAGTGTAACTGCTTTCCTTTCCGTTCTATCAAAAGGAGCAGCTGTATTTGTGCTTATGTGGGTACTTTGGAAAGTGTTTGGCAATGTAGAGCACCTGTGGCGAAACATGATTTATGTGCTTTCGGCACTCACCATGACTGTAGGTAACCTCTTTGCCATTCGCCAAAATAATATGAAACGGTTCCTTGCTTTCTCAAGTATTGCACAGGCAGGTTTCATACTACTTGGTGTTATTGCACCATCGGCAACCAGCATGGGAACAGTGATATTCTTTGTATTCGTATATGTATTTACCAACCTGGCAGCATTCGGTGTTGTGGGCATCATCGCAGACAAAACAGGCCTTGAAAACATATCGGACTATAAAGGACTTTACCACACCAATCCCAAGTTGAGCCTTACATTGATGCTTGCAATGTTCTCGCTGGCCGGTATTCCACCGGTGGCCGGATTCTTCAGTAAGTTCTTCCTATTCACCGCCGTGAGTAGTGTAGGATTATACTCGCTGCTGATTATTGCAGTGGTGAATGCAGCCATTTCGCTCTATTACTACCTACTGCCCGTTAAAGCGATGTTCATCGATAAAAACGACGCACCGATAGCCAAAATAGAGAGCAGCACGTCCGATAAGGTTGCACTTATTATATGTATTGCAGGTCTGTTAATAATAGGCTTTGCAAGCTCTATATTTGAATATATAGTATCGATTAGCGTAGCATAAAATCATTGCTGATAATAAAGAAAAACCTCGTTGAAAAGCGAGGTTTTTTTTGTGGGGTGCGCATAACCAAAACTTGCAAAGCAATGGTAATTAAATTAGGCTATGCCGATTTTTATGTCTTGCCCGTATTTAATGATCTCGTTTACAATCGGGTTTGATATATTAAAATCCCTTTCTCTAAACGGATGTGGCTCAATTCTACTATCAATTTTCCTTCTTAAACGCATTAAATCAAGTTGTATTTCAATCAGACTGTTGTAATCCTTTAAAACCACAGCAATATCAATATCACTGTCAGCATGGAAATTACCTTTTGCGTAGGAACCAAATAAAATAATTTTCACAAAATCATATTTTGATTTTACAGCATTAGCATATTTAATTGCAATATCTAAAGCATCTCTTTTATCCATAACCGAATAGTTTTTATATTTTCAATCCACCGCTGAGTATATTCTCTAGTACATAATTTATAAAACTCCTTTTTGTAGTCGTCGTATCTTGCATTCAAGTTAAACGAAGTAATCTCATCAAGCCAATCTGAATACTCATCTGACATCAATATCGTCCTAAATGATAAAAAAACAAGAGGATAATTCTGTAACTCTAAT
>CAZWOA010000078.1:0-14749 GCA_964635545.1 uncultured Marinilabiliaceae bacterium | reverse complement strand
GAACCCCTGTTTCAAGAATGAAAATCTTGCGTCCTAACCCCTAGACGAAGGGACCTTGTACATCAGAAAGCAGATTGATTACTTTTCAAATGCGGATGCAAAGATATGCACAAAATATCATTCTCCAAATTTTACATCCAAAAAAATCATCTATTTTAAATTTTTCTTTAAATATATGCTGAAAATCAGACCAATAAAAACTGATTATTACCATATCATAGAAACAATATTTCAATATTGATATTTTTATACAAGTGATGAACACACCAAATCTGCTACTTTTTAAATGCAAGAAACGACAAATTAACCGAATAGCTACCCAAATATCCATTTTAGTCTATGAAAATTAAACCCTCATAAAAAAATATTTGCAGATAAAAGATATAATAGTGAGATTTGCAACAAGAGAAAAGTGGATGGATTTGCCCATTGCAACCACTATAAAAAAATGCTAAAACGCATTCTTCTAATGGTTTCCTCCTCTTCCCTCACAGTGTTTAACTAATAAATTACGAGTTGTAATAACCGTAACTAAAAAATGTTGATTTATTATGGGATATCTATTTACCTCAGAATCAGTATCTGAAGGACACCCCGACAAGGTTGCCGACCAAATTTCGGACGCAGTACTTGATGAGCTTCTAAAACAAGACTCAGAATCAAAAGTGGCTTGCGAAACTTTAGTAACTACCGGCTTGGTGGTTATTAGTGGTGAGATTAAAACTCAAGGTTATGTGCCGGTGCAAAAGGTGGCTCGCCGTGTTATTGAACGAATCGGATATACCGACTCGGCTTATATGTTCGACTCAGGATCGTGTGGCGTTCTATCGGCTCTTCACGACCAATCGGAAGATATTAACCGCGGTGTAGAACGCGAAGAGGAGCACGAACAAGGTGCCGGCGACCAGGGAATGATGTTCGGCTATGCCTGCAACGATACCGAGGACCTGATGCCACTTCCCCTACATCTATCGCACCTGCTTCTAAAAGAACTGGCCGACCTGCGTCGCGAAAATAAGGAGATGACATACCTACGCCCCGACTCAAAAAGCCAGGTAACCATCGAATATGATGACAATAACAACCCGGTGAGAATACACACAATTGTGGTATCTACCCAGCATGATGAGTTTGCTTCGGATGATGAGATGCAACGCGTAATTAAAGAGGATGTAAAAAATATCCTTATTAAACGTGTGAAAGCTCTTCTGCCACAAAATAAGCAATCACTCTTTGACGATAACTACATACTGCACGTTAACCCCACCGGCAAGTTCGTAATTGGTGGCCCACATGGTGATACAGGTCTAACAGGTCGTAAGATCATCGTTGATACTTATGGTGGTAAAGGTGCTCACGGTGGTGGAGCTTTCTCGGGCAAGGATGCCTCTAAAGTAGATAGATCGGCTGCTTATGCTGCACGTCATATTGCCAAAAACATGGTAGCAGCAGGTATTGCCGACGAAGTGCTTGTACAGGTTGCATACGCAATAGGTATTGCTAAACCGGTTGGTTTATATATCAACACCTATGGCACTTCAAAAGTGGATCTATCGGATGGTGATATTGCCAAGAAGATTGAGAATATTTTCGACCTTCGCCCTAGTGCAATTATTAAGCGCTTCGGATTGAAAAATCCTATTTTCGAACCCACCGCAGCCTATGGTCACGTGGGACGTAAACCTTATACCGACAAAGTTACTGTGCTTGAAAACGGCAAAGAAGTTACCAAGGAGGTTCAATTCTTCGGATGGGAATTACTCGATTATGTTGATAAACTGAAAAAAGAATTCAATATCTAATTGTAAGTTACCAACTTATATAAATGGCTGTCAATATTTTTGATGGCCATTTTTTTACACATATAATTTACTGCACACAATTTGCATCGAACAAAGAGGGGGAAATTGTTAATTTTACAACATCATTTGTTAATGCTAAGTGTTTTATCAAAAAGAGAGGTATCTTTGCGTTTTATTTAAAAATAGAAATGGCACAACTACTTATTCTTTTGGGAGGTAATATTGGCGAGGTGAAATCAAATTTCATTAAAGCCACCGCTCTGCTTGAAGATAGCTTCGGCGCTGTGGTTCAGCAATCGGCATTATACTCCAGCGAGGCTTGGGGATTTGAATCAGACGACAGATTCTTAAATCAGGTAATTGAATTTAACTGTAATCTCACACCTCACACAATTCTGGATATCACCCAAGAGACAGAGAAAATACTTGGACGCACTTGCAAAAGCATGGATGGATATCAATCGAGAGCAATAGATATCGATATTCTGTTTTATGGCGATGCAAAAGTGTCGGACGAGAGGCTTATCATCCCGCATCCACTGCTTCACCTTCGTCGTTTCACCCTTGAGCCACTTATTGAATTATGGGGAGAGATGCAACATCTCACTCTCGGCAGAACGATTAATGAGTTGTATGAAGTGTGCCCCGATAAATCGCCTGTTATAAAAGAGAGAGCTTTAAGAGCAGAGCTCATCTGCTCTTAAGCACAAGAGTTTACAGTTTGGTGCCGTAGGCAAGGTCACCTGCGTCGCCAAGTCCGGGAACTATATATGAGTGACTGTTAAGCTCAGGGTCAACAGCTCCAACCCATAATGTAATGTTCTCATCCTTGAGATGCTCACGCACGTAATCAACACCGGCTTGCGATGCTATAATAGTGAGTATGTGAGTCTTAGCAGGCTGCCCTCTATGCAGCAATGCCTTATATGCAAGTTCTATACTACTACCTGTAGCCACCATTGGGTCGTTGAGTACCAGCGTCTTACCCTCGAGCGATGGCGACGATATATACTCGATATGGATATCGAAAGTCTTCTCTTTATACTTTCGATAGGCCGATACAAACGCATTCTCGCTACGGTCGAAATAGTTGAGCACCCCTTCATGCATTGGCAATCCGGCACGTAATATAGAACTTATCACCACCTCATTTGCCGGAACCGATTCAGTGGCAATGCCCAGTGGTGTAGTCACCTCAACCAATTTATATTCAAGGGTTTTACTCATCTCATAGGACATTATTTCGCCTATACGCTCAATATTACGACGGAAGCGCATCGGGTCGCCCTGAATATTTACATCCCGCAACTCAGCCAAGAAACGGTTGAGAATTGAGTTTTGCTTGTTAAGTATTATTACTTCCATATATTTTTGAATCTGACTTTAATGTTACAAAACTAACAGAATTAAAATAGTAGTGTGAAATTATTGGTCTTATTACTATTCTTAATATGATTACGTATCTCCGTTTTTAATGTTTTTAGATGCTGTTTTACGATTAAGTTTAACTGAATAGATATCCCACTGATAGTTAAGCTTTTTTTCTTTAATAACAAGGTCTCTACCGCCAGTAACTGTTGTTTTTGACGGTATAACTCCCGACACAACTGTTCCTGCTCCTATAGTAACCTCATCTCCAATGATAGTGCCTGGCAAAATAACACAATTTGCACCAATCCAGACATTATTTCCAATTACAACTCCTTTCACATTAGATGTTTGCCTATGGTTGTATTTATCATGATTGGTTGTAACTATTACTGTATTTGAACTAATACCAACATTATCACCAAGTATAAGACCTCCATAAGCATTTATATAAATCCCCTGATTATCTCCAGGATCGCACATAATACCCTTCTTGATATGCTCCCAACCCCGAATTGTACTTCTAAAATCTACCGGCCATGGCACTCTTCCATTTATTCTTAGTATTTTCTGTGCGAAAAAATATTTTCTTAACACCTGGTAATATTTCAAATAGCCTTCATCCGGCCTATAGTATTGAGAGTAGCATAAATTAACTACATGCTTAAATATTTTGGAGTCAACTATCAGCAATATTTTCTTAAATATACTCATTTCAAATTCCTATTAGCCGTTGATATAAAAAGTGATCTCTTAGCATATCTAATAAAAATAAAAATTAAACGATAATCCAAAGAGTTTTTAAATACATTTAATGTTATCTTTTTTCTCAAAAAATAATCTTGAATAGCTATAACTGCACAATAACTTAAAGTAGTAGCTATAATCATACCTTTTAATCCCCAAAGAGGTGTAAGCCACAATCCTAAAACAATCAAAACTAAAGAGCCAATTAAAGAGGAATAAGTATTAACGTAATGCAATCTGACTCCTGAAAAATAGTTGGCTAAAATATAGTATTGCCCATATAGTATTGCCCCTGGCAGTAATGTAATAATAATCAAGCGGAGATTACTAAAATCTTTACCAAACACATCAGTATAAACAAAATTAGGGATTAAGGATACGAACAGGCTACAAAACAATAAGAAAGCAAAGTTTAAAACTAGAAATCGCTTTAAGATTTTCCTTATCTGTCTTGTATTCTGGGTGTTAATAAATTTGGAAAACATTATAAAACCCATACTCTTTGATATAATCCATAAAGCTTCTGTTATTGCAACTGCATTGGCATAGTAGCCAACTGAATCGCCATCAATGTATATATTAATAATATAAAAGCTACCTCTTATACCTAAAAGCTGAATCATTGCTGCCAATTGTCTGTTAAATCCATACTTGAACATGAAACGACAATTCATTAAAAATCTATTTGAAAAACCTTTAAAGTCAAATAAACTTCTGAGTTTAAACTTATAAAAACTTATAAGCCAAACAAGGCCATGAGAGATGTAAAGAATGGTGATATAAGAATCGAACGAGAAATTATCAAATACAAAATGTGAAGTAAGTATTAATCCCACAGTTAACGCAGGAGTGATAAGTTGCAATAGATTGAAAAAGTTTACCTTTTCATTTCCCACATATATTGCCATGTTAGCTGTACCCAATGCTATAAGCGTACTTATTAGTGCTATATGCCAAATATAAGTATCAATATAAGGGATGAAAATTGTTGTAATAATAAATATAGTTAGGCAAAGAGCTATCCATAAATATGATATCCACAAATACTCATACCGCCTATTACGGGCATGCATTATTGATATGCCCTCCGACCCAAGCACACCTAAAAGATGTGTGATAAATGCAATATTGGCAATTAAAAGAGCCTGATTGCCACGTCCCTCTGCACCTAGAAGCTTAGATACTATAACTGCAATGCCAAGGCTTAGCAGTGCCGTCATAAACCTGGAGAAAAAGGTAAAAATAACCTTCTTAATCATCACTTATAGGACTTTTATTAGTACTAGATACACGTTTTTGTCACTCCCCTCATCTCCACACCCCCCCATGCACAAAATAAAATGGCTCATTTACTGCTCCCCATCCTTTAAAAAAACGTGCAATATCGGGAATCATCGAGCCCTCAAAGTCAATTATTGAGTTGCAAGGCAATGATTTCATATAAGATGCAAAGATATGAAATAGTGCGGACTGTTTATAGCCTTCGGAGGAAGTGGCAGAGGTGAGATAGTAATGTCGGTTGTTGTGCCTTACAAACAATGCGACCGAAAGCATATTGCCATCGCTATCGGTGCAGCAGCATAGTGTGCCATACCCATTATGCACAGATTCCCTTACAACACTTGTCAATATTTCATTGAATTTGGCTGACGTTTCGAATCGCTTATGCCTGAATATAAAGGATATAAAATCATCGGGATTACAATAAAAATTGATATTGAGATGATTCTTCTCAGCCTTCTTTACATTGCGCAGCGTATTACTATTGAAGCCTTTAGACAATTCGGAATAGCTACGTCCGTTAAAATTGAGAATGAAGTTTTGCCGCTCTATAAGTTTAGAGATATCCAAGCCTGAAGCATAGGCGGTATGCGCAGTTATTCCGTAATACTTAACCACCGAGAAAGGGAGTGCTTTAAAAACACCGGCTGCAAAACCATCAATATTATCATCAGAAAAAACAGATGATTTCTGATAAAATGGAGGATGCAGAAGCAGTGGAAGTCCATATTTTCTACTTCGGAAAAATGGAAATACAGCATGGTAATCATCAACAACAATACCGCTCCAATGGGGTGATACAGCACTCAAAAACCAGCTGATTCCATATAAAGAGCCATGGGGTGAGCGATTTACGCATGCATCCCACTTTTCCATATCGATATCGGCATTATTGAGTCGGCTTATTGTGTAGTTATGCTTCAAATTAAACTTATTCGGTTCAACTTGTTATAAAACGCACCACACCCTTCCTATATTGTACTCCATGCATTGAAAAAGGCTCTGCCTCTACCGACATATCAAGTCCATCAACAGGAAAACAGAGTACTAGGTTCGATTCTGAGTGAATCTTTACTAAGTGTAGCAATATTCTATACAAGCCGCAGCTACCTTTAGCATTTTTATTGTAAATGGAATCTATAATGGTAAGTCTATTATCCGACTTAACCATTGCCAGAGCTGCTATGGGCATATTAGTGTTATCGTAGGCAAAAAATATACTTATTGACTTAAAGCGAAGCGCATAACTGATAAGCCTTCGTAGGTAACTCTCCGATATTTCATCGCTGGGCGAATTAATGCTTCTAAAAAGCATATACTCATTAATATTCTGGGTGCGCGCCACCGTTATTTGGTCTCTACAATCGGCATAAGCAGAGTTATTGAAAAGCGACTCAAAACGGCTTACTGCTGATTGGTAACTAACTATAAGGTCGAAAGATATCATTTTAAATTTGCTCGGCGGCAATAGTAAGAACTGCGGAAATCCGTTGAATGGCATAAGCTGTAACTTAACATTGCTATAGGGCAGTGCTTCAAAGAAATCGTAAAAACTTTGTGCAGTAGGCTTTACCCGAGAGTAAATAGTAACAAACGGCAAGTACATCGGATTTGATATCAGCCTCACACCCATTCGTCGGGTTACAGGTATGGGCAACACCATCAAATAATCATCATACACAAGGGCTTCCCAGTCATCGCACACAGCATCGAGATACCACGCATAGCCATACACCTGAGTATTGAATGACTGCCTCACACAATCATCCCATTTGGTGCGGTTGATATCCGTATTATGTAAGCGGCTGACTGTCATATCTAACTCTGTTTTCATAAAAACCCTTCATCGGCAAAACTATAGTAGCCTGCACTGGTAACTATTATATGGTCTAACACCGGGATATCCATTATTCGTCCTGCCTCCTTAACTTTTTTCGTTATCTGATGGTCGTTCTCACTGGGATCGAGATTGCCCGACGGATGATTGTGAGCAAGGATTATTGAGCTTGCCAACGACTCAATGGCAGGCTTCATAACAATGCGCACATCGGTAACAGTGGCCGACACGCCACCCTGACTAATTTTTAATGGTTGAATAATTTTATTTGCCCTATTCAGGTAAAGAGCCCAAAACTCCTCATGTGGAAGGTCTCCAATAAGTGGTTGCATCACCTCAAACACATCGCGGCTACTGGTGATTTTGGGGCGTTCGAGAGCATCGCTTAATTTACGTCTTCTGCCCAGTTCGAGAGCCGCAATAATAGTGATTGCCCTAGCTTCACCAATGCCGTGATATTTATTTTTGAGCGATGATACAGAGCATTTACCCAATTCGTGCAAGCTATTATGATAATCGGTAAGTATCATTTTGCCAAGATCAACGGCTGAAGCTTTTTCGGTGCCCGAACCAATGAGAATAGCCAAAAGTTCAGCATCACTCAACGATGCCATCCCTTTCTGAATAAGCTTTTCTCGAGGACGATCCTCTAGTGCCCAATCCTTAATACTTAACCGACGATACTCACCCATTTTGTTTTTTAGGCAAGTTAATGAAGATAGCGAAGAAAGTAAAGATACCTTTTTATCACTTTTGGCGAAAGAGTGCTATAGAAGGATGAGTATGCAATTTTGCTCAACTATTATGCAAGCTGCCACTATTAAAATACAATTTAACTTACAGACTAATGCAGTTTCACATCATTTTTATGGCGCATCTCTCTAAACTCGGCCACCACCATAAGTGCCTCCTCGCGTATGACTGTTGGCGGATTTACCCCCCTCAACTGCAAACTCTTGAGCCATCCGGCAACCTCATCCATATAAAGGGTTACAAGCACATCGCGAAACTCCTCTATCTGAAGGTCGGTATAATCTTCGGGCATCATCCCTTTATATTCGTCGAGCTCTTCATCATTAAAATAGACAATCTCCTCGGTGAAAGCAAGCAATGACTCACTCTCGCATATCTCGTGCGCACCACAGCAATCCTCAGCCACCTCGTGAGGTGCTGCTTCAGGTTCTGCAGGCTGGTTTAAATTGGCTTTAACGAGTAGCACCAGCCCTCCCGCCAAAACCACTCCCATCAGAATAACAATGTAAATCATGCTACAAATTTAATCGCTTTACTACCACATTCCCAATTCATAAGGTTAAAGATTGCAAACCTTAGGGTATGATTCATTAAAAATCACCATTTTTGCTCTATATTGCTCACACAATAAACAGATAATGGCGATGAAAGTTAAGATGAATTACGAACAACTTCATTTTTTAGGTATAAAAGTTGTGTACAAACACATGGTTGACAATGGATACGAGGTGCTTAACGTGCGAAAAGAGACTGATGTTAATCCGCAGATATTGGCACTGAAAGATGGCAAGCGTTACTTCGTAGTGGTGCGCACCGCCAAGTTTCCACACATGGGAGTTCTATTACCCCACGTAGCAGCCAATGTGCTTGAGCATGGCAATAAAAACAGTGCCATATGTTTGTTTGCCAGCGTGGGAATTGCCAATGCCAACGGCGATACCGACGAAGAGATGGCCGAGCCTGAAGTAGGTGGCGAATTTTATATTAATTTTAAAGGGTTACAACCATTTCCGGGTTATTGACATGAATATAATGGAACAACTTAAAGCATGGTTTCAGCGCAACCGCCGCATAATATTTACAATGCTCTTTATTCTGATACTCATTCAGATATGCACACCACCGCGTGAAGCATCGGAGCGTTATGTGCCACCAAAACCAACTTTTGAAGAGCCCAAAGGCAATGAGCTAAAAAGCTACGAACAGCTCGAATATGAGCAGATTGAGAAATTCAGAGAGCAAAAATCGCCTTTGCTACCCACCTATCTGTTCATTGTGGCTGCAACGCTGGTCATATTCATTCTGCAACGTAAAAACATCATGCAACGCCTTGTACCACAGCGTGTAATGTTTAATGCTGATTTTATAAAATCAGCAAATGGGCATCTCATAAAAATCACTATCGACAACAAAACAAGACAAACTATTGAGCTTGAGCATCCTCTGATAAAATTCTCGACAATAGTAAAGAGCAGGAAATTTAAAATCACCAGTGATGATTTCCCGCTTATGCTGGCGCCGGGCACATCACACTCAATAGTATTCAGCCCGGGTAAAATTGTGGATGCCATGCCCGAATTAAAGAGCATGCCATTTGTAAATATCGAGATTAATGCATCAAACGGTAAGCGATACAGCACTTTGCCCCGCATAAACCGCATAAAATAGATTAATCTGAACAAATAGGTGAAATAGTTGGTTATATAGGAAAATAAAACTGAGAGAACAATGGCTAAGTTTTCAATAAAATCGAGTTGGGACAAATATAGGAGAAAGAAATCGCTTGCCGGAATTATATCCGACTTCGTATTTTTATTGCTGATAGTATCGCTGCTTATACCTGCAACCCGCAAGTTGGTGATGACAGAGATTACCCGCTTGGCTCTATTCTCGCCACGCACCACCAACGAGATTGTGTATCTCGAACCGCAAGATTTGCATTGGAGCGTAACTTCAATAGATAATGGAATTGAGAAACAGTTGCAATTTCCCGCATCCAAGCCTGTTCTCATCAACTTCTGGGCTACATGGTGCCCTCCATGCCTGGCCGAGTTGCCAGCACTTCAGAAACTGTATGACGAATATGCCGATAAGGTAGATTTTTACTTTATAAGCGATGAGGAGCCTCAAAAATTAAAGTCATTCATGGCCGAAAAAGGATATACAATACCTGTTTACATTCTCAATAGCCGCGTCGAAGGCCGGCTCTACTCCAGGAGCATACCGTCAACCTACTTTATTGGCCCCAACGGACGACTAATACTGAGTAAAATTGGTGCCGCAAAATGGAACAGCTCAAAGGTTAAAAAAACTATTAATTCGGTGATTGAGTGAGGAGAAGCAAGTTACTCACCCTCTCCCAAACATTGAAAACGGAATTGCCAAAATAAGATGTATCAATGCGATATAGGAGTAGGCATCGTTTACGCCAAACATTTTTATCATCCAATATATCTCGCCCAGCACCGGAAGAATTAATGTTACTACTCCTCCCAACAATCCTCCTTGGGAAAATGCTATAACCACTGTCCATATGTGGGTAATGATGGCAGTAACAATAAAAATGCTGTATAAAGAAACAAATAATGATTTCATAACATACTGTCAATCAATTTCTAATCGTTTAAATCAATTTTCATTACAACCCCATTAATATATAATGGCTCTGCATCTCATCCAATAATTCTGTGGCCTTAATATAAGTTAGTTGCTGACGGATAACTTCACCTTCTGCCAACTCTTCGTCAAGCATACTGCCCAATGCGGCACTATTCTGCATCGAAAGATAGTACAAAATATCAATATGCCTCATGGTTATTTGGGTTGCAACATTTTGAGACTCTTTTTCAAGGCCTGCATCATGCAATAATCCGGGCAATTCAATGTTTCCATTACACCCCACATAAGTTTCAACAGGCAGTTCACGCAATGATTTCTTAAGTACGCCGGCTGCCTTTTCCCGTTCGCCAATCTCAATAAGATGACTTGCTAAATCATTAGTATATTGACGATAACGCACCACTTCAAAGGCATTTTTTATAAAGCTGTCGTAATAAGCATTACCCTGTTCACCTAAGTCAACTTTATTCATAAAAACATCATACTGCCACTCAACCATTTCAGCATCCGGCTCACTAATTCTCTTAAAATCAAGCCTTTTCACCAAACCAAGGTAGGTTATGTAATCATCAAGCCCCAGAAACACATCTGCTGGCGAGCCTGATGTGAAATAGATGGGGCGATTACCACCATTGGAAGCAATAATATCAAGTAGAGCAATATCATTTTTGTAGAGCAAATCTCTGTCTATCTGCCACATAATCGTGTCGTCACCCACCGCAAATCTAAATTTCGTTGTTGGCGAAAAATCAATCATGCCGCCATTGGTGAGCCGGAGTTTTGTCTCTTCATTATTGCTTGCCAACAGGTTCAACACTCCGTTAAGTTCTATAAATTCATCGCTATGATTGAGCAGCAGTGCATTATCCATATCTCCTTCGAAATATCGATGCAGAGGAATGGAAAATTTCAAGGCTTCCGAATCATTTATTTTTCCGGTTAACTGATTTACACACCAATAGGTGCTCATCAATCCAAAGTTAATTACTCTCACATCTGTGCGAATACGCTCCACTTCCTGAGCATACCAGAGCGGGTAAGTATCGTTATCACCGTAGGTGAAAAGCAGTGCATTGGGCTCGCAACTCTCAAGATAACTTTTGGCAAGGTTAACCTCAATATAGCGACCTGCCCGGTTATGGTCATCATAATTTTGCACCAACATCAAGCCTGGTAATGCAAGAAACGAAACAATACCGGTCAGTAGATTTCCAAATTTTACTTTTTGGCGCTCAACAATCCAATGCATAAAGGCAAAAACTCCCATACCTATAAATATCGAAAAGGCCATAAACGAACCTACATAAGCATAGTCGCGCTCACGAGGTTCGAAGGGCGCTTGATTGAGATAAAGCACTATGGCAGGTCCGGTCATAAAGAGCAGGAACATTACGGTCCATAAATATAGCTGCGACTTATTCTCTTTGCGTGCCATAAAGATGATGCCGGCAACACCAAAAATCAGGGGAAGCATGAAATATCTGTTTCGTCCCTTGTTAGATGCCTCATCGGGGTGAAGGGCCTTTCTATTGCCGAGCCGTAGAGCATCAATAGTGTCGAAACCGGTTATCCAGTTACCCTCGAGGCGGTCGCCACTTCCCTGAATCTCGCTTTGCCGCCCCGAAAAATTCCACATGAAATATCGCAAATACATGAAATCGATCTGATAACGCATCATATATTTCAGATTACTGAAAAAATTTGGCGCTTCACCACTTGTAATATCTACGCCGCCCCAATAGGCATAACCATATTTATGTATCTCCTGATTACTGTGCATCCGTGGAAATATGCTTTTCTGATTATTATCGTAACTATAGGCGTGATTACGTTCAAAAGCCTCGTAACGATTACCACTGCGCCGGTAGGTCTCTTTTTTTTCTATTCCTGATGGGCTTGAATTAAATGATGGACCATAAAGAAGTGGTTTTTCGCCATACTGCTCACGATTTATAAAACTGTCGAACGAGAAAATATCATCGGGACTATTTAAGTTTATGGGGGTATTGGCCGATGAACGGATAATTATCATCGCATATGAGCCGTATCCTATCAGAAAAAGTAATATCCCAAACGCAGCAAAATGAAGTATTGAGTTATTCTTTCGTGTGAAAAAGAGCACTGCAAACAATACCCCGAAAAGTAGAAGAGTGAAGGTTATCAACCCACTCTGCATTGGTAAGCCAAAGCCATTCACCATCAACAACTCCAGTTTTGATGCAGTCCACAATCCGTTCTGTATCACTCCAAACAGTAAAATGGCAAGAATCCCAAATCCCAAAAGGAGAGCAACCGTTATATTTTTGATATTTATGCCTTTAATGCGTAGATATACAAACAGCACAATTACCGGTATTGTAAGCAGGTTTAGCAAATGTACTCCGGCTGAGAGGCCAATAAGATAACCTATTAGAAACAACCATCTTACGCCATTCCCATTGGATATAAACTCTTTTTCCCACCTCAAAGAAGCCCAGAAAGTGATGGTGGTGAAAAATAGTGAAAGTGCATACACCTCCGACTCAACTGCCGAAAACCACATTGTGTCGGTTACTGCAAATAGCAATGCTCCTATTGCTGATGATATCACAACCGTAATTGCATTGCCAATTCGGGATGTAGATAATACTATGTGCCTTATTATTGTGTACAACAAAGTTACAGCGGCTGCCGATGCCAGTGCACTCACAAGGTTACTCCACCACGCGATGGTTGATGCCGATGATGCAAAAACCGTGAATATGCGCGCTATCATAAGGTAAAGAGGCGCCCCCGGTGGATGCCCCACTTCAAGACGTACGGCACATGATATAAATTCGCCACAATCCCATAAACTTACCGAAGGAGCCATGGTGGCAATATATAATGAAGACGATAGAATAAATACTATTATCGCTGTCAACCTATGCAATATATTGGTTTTACTGCTCTTCATTGATGCCTGTTTACCAATTATAATTCAAAATAATATCAAATTTCAGGATACTAAACTATATCATTCCGCCGTCACTACCAACGTGTTGAGGCAAATCAGGAAAAAATTAATGATGAAATGTTGCAGAGAAGGAAAAAGTGAGTATCTTTGCATCGCTTTTAAGAAAAAAGCATACATGTTTGTCCCGTTGTGTAATGGTAGCACAGAAGATTTTGGTTCTTTTAGTCAGGGTTCGAATCCTTGCGGGACAACAACAAACAATAACATGATGTTATTGGTATGATTGTCCCGTTGTGTAATGGTAGCACAGAAGATTTTGGTTCTTTTAGTCAGGGTTCGAATCCTTGCGGGACAACAAATTATTAATAAATAAAGCCACAGATAATCTCTGTGGCTTTTCGTTTGAAAGAGTTTCCTTATAGGCTATATTAGTCGGCAGTTAATGTTTCCATCAGCTGCAGCTCCTGGTTTATTCCGAAATGTGATATTTCTACCACAGCGCCTGCTAAAGTGGTGTAAACAGTTAAGTTATTGAGGTTTAAATCCTCTCGGTCCAATGTTTTCCCATAATCGTATTTTATTGTCAGTTTTTTTTCCAAGGCTTCCAATTGTTTGAATTGCTGTGTTGTGATAATAGTTATCTCATGAGGGATTATTGAGGCTACTGAATCGATGAGCGACAAGTGTTTGGTGATGCAGCCCCTGCAGAGATATGAATTGCAGAGAATGTAAAAATGTTTTCTCTCAGGAGGTTTTTCCTGATATTGCATTTGCAGGTAGTTGATGAAGCGTTGTTTTTCATCCGATATCGGTTTTTGAAGACAGGAAATCAACGTCATGCTTATAATTGCCAATGACCTTACCAATTTGAACTTTGCTTTTGGATGCATATTAAAACTTTATCAGGGAAAGGGTTAAGGACTGGGCGGCCTTGTTTTTTGCATGAGACTGGCTGATGTAAATCCCTTGATTGCTTGGGATGATCCAATTGGGTGATAAGTCGGCCGGACTGAATTCAATTTCGTTGATTTGTTTGAATTTGTTGTTCAGTACGATGATGGACCATGGTATTTCTTCTGCATTTCTTATTTTTCCTTCCCGGTTCAGTATTGTGACAGGGTGTTTGTAAACCCGATAATAGCAATCCCGGTAAGGATCAAAAAGTAATTGCCTATAAGCTCCATTGGTGAGCGCATATTCCATTGTATATTTTGAGTCGAGTATCTTTTCAAGCTCCTTAGGTTTTATGGGTTTGGAGTGTTTACTTCTTGTTGTGGCACGCGATAGGAGTCTGCCATCTTGTGAATGGATCAAGAGTGTATCGGAGGCCGAGAAACTACTAATAATTTGTTGTTTGTTGTTGATGCAGCTTTTGGCATAGGGATCTAAGTAAAGGTTTCCTGCTTT
>CAZWOA010000077.1:0-14792 GCA_964635545.1 uncultured Marinilabiliaceae bacterium | reverse complement strand
CAGGTACAGGGCTTATGTTATGTAAGCAGTTGATAGAGAGGCATGGCGGCAATATTTCTGTAGCCAGTAAAATTGATGAAGGCAGTAGTTTTAAAATTACTTTGCCCAATGCTAAGGCGTAAAGATTTTATTGATTTACGAGTGAAATAGTTCTGTTGTTGATAGCGAATATTGAAATATTCTAACGTGGTTTAAAATTGCATTTTTTGTATTTTATAGTTAGCACTATTTTGTGAACTACTCATTGGGATTTTTTCAATGTTCAGTTCACAAAATTAATATAAGAAGATAAAGTATTTCACTCTATATTTGAATGTGTATTCAGTTATAAAAATAAAAGGAGCCGGTTTTATTATTCCGACTCCTTTTCTGTTTTGTGGTGTATAACAGACTGTTAGTGTGCTTTTAGCTTACTTGATGAACCCGCCCAGTTTCTTTTTAAGGTCTTCTACACCTTTTTTCACATTGGGGTCATCCTTCAATTTATCGACAGCTTTTTCCACCTCTTTCTCAATTTTCTCACCAGCCTCTTTGGCTATCACTTTTTTAGCCTCATCAAGATCGAGTGAAATCTCTGGTTTGGCGGCAGTTCCTTTTATAACTATTCCCACAGGTAAATCGCCCTCTTTCTCTGGAACTTTAATGCCAAGGAGGCCTGTTAATGCTGACAGCTCTTTGCGTGCCACAGGCATATCAATCTGGAAACGCATCGTTTTGTCGAGGCTCTGATAACCGGAAACTGTTACCTCTTTGCCAAACAATTTTGGTTTGAACGGATCTACTACTAAGTGTCCGTTCTCAATTTTAAAGTTGATATTGAGGTTGTTGGCTACGAAAGTTTCATATTTATCGTTCTTCAATGCAGCCGCCAGTCCGGTTTGGAATTTAGCTCCCTTCACCTCAACGTTGTCCGATTTAAGATTACCAATACTACCAACTGATGACAGAACAGGCATAAAGTCTTTACCCAATTCGCTATTAAAACTCATTGTTGTGTTTATTTTTCCGAAAGCATGCTTGGCAATGGGCAACATGCTATCCACCACGCTAAATGAGTTTACAGCCGAGTTGATATCCATATCCTGCACTTTAATATCGAATGCCACAAATGGTTTTTCAATATTTTGAGTGTTATATTGGCCGTTCATCTCCATTTTCCCTTCGCAGGCATCCATCTTGAAACCGTTGAGTACAACACGTCCGTCTTTTATTATCACGCCTCCTTTGGCATTGGTGATAGTAAGTTTATCGTATAGAAGTGTGCCAACTGATGAGTTTAGTGCAAAATCGATATTCTTTGGTACTTCAAATATTTCGAGTGCAGTGGTATCTGCCGAAGCCTCCTCGGTTGTCTCTTCGGATGATAGGAACTCATTGGAGTCAATCAGTTTCGATTTGTGGTTGAGAACTCCCTTTAAAGTTCCGTCTTTAAGAGCATAAGAGAGATAATTCTCAATTTTGCCGTTTAGCTCAAAATCGCTTTTGCCCATCACCATTTCAAAATTATTGAGCGATAGGTAACGGGGCGAAACACTCATGGAGGCATCTGTAATTAGCACTCCATCAGGCATATCGGCACTTGTGTATTTGAAGTTTTTCAAATCCAGATTACCGGTTGCGTTTATCTTCTCATACTCTTCTTTCTCAATCATGTTGTAGTTGGCAGCAAGATTGATATCCGTTTTGATGATGCCATCTATCGAAGCATCTTCAAGTGGAATGGCGTCTTTAAGAGAGCCAAGGTCGATAGTGCCCCGCATATCGCCTTTAAAAGTGGCATTGCTCACCGGAGTTACCACATTAAGGCTGGCATCGAAAGGATTGCCACCCAGCTCGAAATGGAATTTACTGAGGTTAACTACTGTAGCATCAGCCGAGCCACCGGGATTGTCAACCTTAAGGTCGATATTGATGTTATCTATCGACTTAGGAAGATCGGGATATTGAACTTTACCTTTATTCACTGCCAATATCATATCGAATGCTGGCAGATGGTCGCTGTCAACAAATTCGCCTTTGGCTGTTGCTGCAAGTTCAAGTGTGCCATCGGCTTTCAAGTTTTGATAATCTTTCATAAACTCTTCAGGCACAAGGGCTAACAAGGTTTTGAAACTTGTCTCCTTGGCAGCCAGTTTAATGTCCATGCCATACGACTCATCGTTCATCTTAACCCATCCGTCGAAAGCGAGCGGAATGCCGTTGAAGTTGAGGTGGTTCTCTTTAAATGTGAAAATATAATCCTTAAGGTCGGCCTCTATAAGTGCCGTCAGGTCGAGTTTTGTTTTATTCAGATATTTAATTTTCTCATACACCACCTCAAGTTGCTCAACGTCACTTTTCAGGTTGAGGTTAGTTTTATCGGCACTCATATCGCCCGATAGTTTGATGTTGAATCCTGCTATGCGAGCATCGGTATTCAGTACTGAATCGTTATAGGTAATTAATGCGTCGGTAATTGTAAATGAGTTGAGTTTAATCTTAAATGATGATTCAGTATCATCAGCTTCTTCAACTACTTCCTCAGTGCCTGTCTCTTTCATTATGTCCCAGTTGGCAGTTGAGTCGGCCAGCACGATTGCATGCACCACAGGTTTTTTGATGCTTATGCTGTTTATTTTGATGTTTTCTGATAGGGCACTCATAAGGTCCACATCCAACGAAAAATCATCAACATATAGAAGTGTGTCGGCAGCAAATTTGCCATCACCAATAACGCTGAGGCCTTTTACGCCAATCTGCAGGTCGGGAAAACTCTTGATGAGCGAGAGCGAGAATGAATTATAGTCGATGGTTGCATCCACCATATTGTTGATTTCCTCTTTTACTTTACGCTCTATGGGGCCTTTAAAGATTATGGGTATTGCTACAATTAAGATTATGAGCACTCCTATTATGGAGCCACCAATGATTAATGCTTTTTTCATGATATAATTAATTTACTACTAACTTAGTTTATTTTGATTATTATAGCAAGTTGGGGTAGGGGTAAAATCAGAAAAAAAATACGAAGTGTTGAATTATTAATATGAACTGCAAGTTATTGAATAAGAAAACCCGGTATTGAAATGATACCGGGTTCTATTCTATTTATCTGTAAATCTCTTTTTTGGCAGCTTTCAATGTGTTCATCATCAGTGATGTAATTGTCATTGGGCCCACACCTCCCGGAACCGGAGTTATATAGCTGCATTTAGGAGCCACTTTATCGTAGTCAACATCGCCTTTAAGTCTCCAGCCGCGCTTGGCAGTGGCATCGTCAACACGTGTTGTTCCCACGTCAATAATTACTGCGCCCTCTTTCACCATATCTTCCTTCACAAAACCCGGTATGCCAATGGCTGCAACAATAATATCGGCTTGAATCATTATCTCTTTTAGGTTGGCTGTGCGGCTGTGGCACACTGTAACAGTGGCATCCACACCTTTTTGCGATAGAAGTATGCTCATGGGGCGACCCACGATATTGCTACGTCCAAGCACAACCACATTTTTGCCTTTGGTTTCGATTTTATATCTTTTCAGAAGTTCAACAATTCCCTGCGGAGTTGCCGATATAAAAGCAGGCGAGCCAATGGTCATTCGTCCCACATTCTGAGGGTGGAAACCATCCACATCCTTTTTGAAATCGACAGCCTCGGTAACTTTCTCTTCCGAAATATGGCTTGGCAAAGGTAATTGAACGATGAAACCATCGATCTCGGGGTCATTATTAAGCTGATGTATAACATCTAACAGCTCTTTTTCCGAAATATTATCTTCGAAGCGATAGAGTGACGAAATAAAGCCCACCTCTTCGCAAGCCTTAATTTTACTGGCAACATAGCTTTCGCTACCGCCGTCGTGTCCTACAAGTATCGCTGCCAGATGTGGTGCATTTTCGCCATTGTCGATAAGCTGTGCCACCTCTTTTGCAATCTCTTCTCTTATCTCTGCCGAGATTTTTTTTCCATCGATGATTTGCATGGTTATCTGTTTAAAGAATGATTAATCCACTTAACGTTTGCCCATCATACGGCTCATCTTCTTACCTGCACCCGAGGTCATCATTTTCATCACTTTACGGGTGTCGTCAAACTGCTTGAGCAGGCGGTTAACCTCCTGAATTGAAGTACCGCTACCACCGGCAATGCGCTTACGGCGGTTACCGTCAATCACATGCGGGTTTTCGCGCTCGTATGGTGTCATCGAGAATATAATGGCTTCCACACTTTTGAAGGCATTATCGTCGATATCTATATCTTTTAGCATTTTGCCCATGCCGGGAATCATCGACGCCAAATCTTTCAGGTTACCCATCTTCTTAATCTGGTTGATTTGAGATAGGAAGTCGTTGAAGTCGAACTGGTTTTTGGCGATTTTCTTCTGAAGCTTGCGTGCCTCATCCTCGTCGAACTGCTCCTGTGCACGCTCCACAAGCGATACGATATCACCCATGCCCAATATCCTGTCGGCCATACGGCTGGGGTGGAACACATCGAGTGCCTCAAGTTTCTCGCCTGTACCCACAAATTTAATGGGCTTATCAACCACGCTGCGTATTGATAGTGCAGCACCACCACGGGTATCACCATCAAGTTTGGTAAGAATTACCCCGTCGAAGTTAAGGCGGTCGTTAAACTCTTTGGCAGTATTAACGGCATCCTGACCCGTCATAGAGTCAACAACGAAGAGGATCTCCTGTGGATTAATAGCTTTTTTGATGGCAGTGATTTCGTTCATCATCTGCTCGTCAATGGCAAGACGGCCGGCAGTATCCACAATCACAAGGTCGAAACCGTGCGATTTGGCATGCTTAATACCGTTTTTGGCTATCTCTACAGGGTCGTTATTGCCTGCTTCGGTATATACCTCTACGCCAATCTGGCTGCCCAGCACCTGTAGCTGGTTGATAGCCGCGGGGCGGTAAACGTCACCTGCAATAAGAAGAGGTTTCTTGCCGCGTTTGGTTTTCATCAGGTTGGCAAGCTTACCCGAGAAAGTTGTCTTACCCGATCCTTGAAGACCGGACATAAGGATAATTGCCGGGTCGCCTTTAATATTTACGTCGATGGAGGTGCCACCCATAAGCTCTGCAAGCTCATCATGCACAATTTTTACCATCATCTGGCCCGGTTTAACGGCTGTTAGCACGTTTTGACCAAGAGCTTTCTCCTTAATATTATCGGTGAACTGCTTTGCCACTTTATAGTTTACGTCGGCATCAAGCAGCGCCTTACGCACATCCTTAAGCGTTTCTGCAATGTTTAATTCGGTGATTTTTCCCTCACCCTTAAATATTTTAAATGACCTTTCGAGTCTTTCGCTTAAATTCTCAAACATCGTATTGACAACTTTTAAATTTAGGTGCAAAAATACAAATATTTTGGTTATTATATTAATTAATTACGTTCTCTTTAAAATATAACGTCTCCATATGCTTTGCTTATGGCTATAAGTGTTGATAATTAACAGCTTATAGCGCATTGCAAAAACATAAATATTTGTATTTGGCGGTATGGCCAGGTTTATGCTGATATCACACCACCCCTTGTGCAATCATTGCATTTGCCACTTTTATAAATCCGCTGATGTTTGCTCCCTTTACATAGTTGACATAGCCGTCGCTGCAAGTACCATATTTGCGGCATTGGGCATGGATGTTTTTCATAATTTCCTTGAGTCTCAAATCTACCTCTTCGCGTGTCCATGTGGTGCGCATTGAGTTTTGGCTCATCTCAAGACCTGACGTTGCAACTCCTCCTGCATTTGATGCTTTACCCGGAGCATAAAGAATCTTATTGTTAATAAATATTTCTACCGCACCAGCTGTTGATGGCATATTGGCACCCTCTACAACACATATGCAACCGTTATTGATAAGTGTTTGTGCATCATCGGTGTTAAGCTCGTTTTGTGTTGCGCATGGCATTGCCACATCGCATGGTACTGCCCATGGTCGCTGATTGGCATGGTAAGTAGCTTTGGGATATTGGTTTACATATTCGCTTATTCTGCCACGAAGAGCATTTTTCAATGTTTTGATGTATTCCAGTTTTTCGGCTGTGATACCCTCTTCGTCATATATGTATCCGCTGCTATCGCTCATGGTAACTACTTTGGCTCCAAGCTGAAGAACTTTCTCAACGCTGTATTGTGCCACATTGCCCGAGCCGCTTATTACTACGGTTTTTCCTTGCAGGCTGTCGTTGCGTGTGGCAAGCATCTCCATAGCAAAATATGATGCGCCATAGCCGGTTGCTTCAGGGCGCAGTTGACTGCCGCCCCACTCACTGCCTTTACCGGTGAAAGTTCCGGTGAATGTGTTGCTCAGCCTTTTGTAATGGCCAAATATATAGCCAATTTCCCGTCCGCCTACACCTATGTCACCTGCCGGGATGTCGGTATCGGGACCTAAATGCCTGTGCAGTTCGGTAACAAATGATTGGCAGAACTTCATAACCTCAGCATCCGATTTTCCTTTTGGGTTGAAATCGCTACCACCTTTACCGCCACCCATTGGGAGCGAAGTAAGACTGTTTTTTAAAGTCTGCTCAAATGCCAGGAATTTTAAGATACTTTGGTTTACAGATGAGTGGAAACGCAAGCCTCCTTTGTATGGACCAATGGCGCTGTTCATCTGCACCCTGTAACCGCGGTTGATTTGAACTTCTCCTTTATCGTCAATCCAGGGCACCCTGAAAGAAATAACCCTCTCGGGTTCTGTCATGCGTTCCAGAATTTTGTACTTCTGATAGATGGGATTATCAATGACAAACTCGGCAATAGACTCAACTACTTCTTGAACAGCTTGATGGAATTCAGGTTCGTTGGGGTTGCGTAACTTCACCTCTCTCATGAAGTTATCGATGTAACTTTTAACTCTTGTACTTTCCATATATAGATAATAAATAAGTAAGGTTAAAATGGTGTAATTATGATTTTGTAAAAATACCGAAACGAAAGAAAATATCAAAGAAAAATTACATTTTATTATTAAAACATCATATTAAATTGCGTTTCGTAGTTTTTATAAGTGTTAAAATTGGGAAATGGAAAAGAGGGTGTCGGAAGTTATAGATTATAATTATGAGGGAATTCTACTTTGTATGTTGTGAAAACTACAAATATGTATTGTTGATGTATTTTGCTGATATTTAATGTAGTAAGTTAATTAGTTGATTTACAATAATATAGTAGAGTATTTATTAGGCAAAGCCACTGATGATCAGCGTCTTTAAGTCACAAAACAAATCCATAAAATATGCTACTAATCAAAGGTACAACAATACTTATCATAGATAAATGACTTTTTTACTACAAGTGAAAAGGATATTTAATGGTTAATAAGATCTCTCACTTCGTTTGAGATGACGGATAGCTTGCTATTTCTTGGGGAATGGGGGATTGTTTGGCGGCAGAGCCGCCAAGCAATCCCCCATTCTCCCTGATAAAAATGGACAAAGTTATTCCGACCGCAGGGAGAAACGAAGTTCAGCGTAGCTAAATCTTCTTTTGTGAGTAAAACTATTTTACATTGTAATTGGTAGCGAAGCGATGAAACAACTTCCAGCGGAGCTCGCTCGACTTGCTCGCTTGGCATGCCAAGAAACTCATTTTGGAAAATTAGAAAATTCACCGAATTGTTAATGCAAAAATTATTAGCTTAAAATGAGATACTTACAAAAGACATGAATTTCAAACCTCTTAGCCATGCTAACTAAAAGGGATCCCGATTGGATATCCGTAATATACCAATTGCATTGGCATAAACGGCTATCATATCGGCATTATACGATAAAAATTGGTCTTAATAATAATTACGTTTCGTATGACATGCGAAACTTAGGTTACTTACTTGCTTTATCCAAAAATTCCAAATCTTCACTATCCAAACTCAGTTCCGTAGCTGCAAATAGGGTTTCCAACTGACTTTTGCTTGTAGCACTCGCAATAGGTGCGCCGATATGCGGTTGGGCCAATAACCAGGCTAATGCAACAGATGCCTGTTTTGCGTTATGCTTATCGGCTACTTTATCTAATGCAGCCAATACGGCTAATCCTTTTTCATTCAGATATTTTAAGGCATCGCCGCCACGTGCGCTTTTTCCCAAATCTGCTTCGCTGCGGTACTTTCCGGTAAGAAAGCCGGATGCCAGCGACCAATAAGGAAATACGGATAGATTATATTTCTCTGCCAAAGGCAGGTACTTGGTTTCATAGCCGGCTCTTTCCATTAAATTATAGTGCGGCTCTAAAGCTACATACTTTGGTAAGCCATTTTTCTCTGCAATATCAAAAGACTGTACCAATCTTTCGGGTGAAATATTAGAAGCCGCAATGTAGCGTACTTTACCAGCTTTTATGATTTCATCATATGCTGATAATGTCTCTTCAATAGGCGTAACATTGTCGTCAAAGTGCGTATAATACAAGTCAATATAATCAGTATTAAGACGTTGTAAACTCTCATCTACTGATTTTAAGATGTGCTTTTTGCTAATGTCAAAACCATGTTCTTTTGTTTCCGAACCTACTTTTGTTGCAATGACTAAATTTTTGCGGTTTCCTCTTGATTTGAGCCATTTCCCAATAATGGCTTCTGATAAACCGCCTTTACCGTTTATCCACCACGGGTAAGTATCTGCGGTATCAATAAAATTGAATCCTCCGCCAGCAAAAGCATCTAAAATCTCAAATGATTTTTGCTCGTCAATTGTCCAGCCGAAAACATTACACCCTAAATTGATACGGCTTATTTTCAGGTCTGTATTGTTGATTTTAATTGTGGTTGCCATACTTTCTGTTTTTTTATTTTGTCTTAATGGTACAACCTATTGCTTTTGTAATATCTGGTGAGGGGTTTTGCCCTTTTTCTAATGCTGCAATGGCGTTTTCCAAATAATGTTCTTGTACATCATTGGCATCATCAACATTATCATCAATAGCACCAATGTATTTTACAATATGGTTTTTGTCTAATAAGAAAACGTGTGGAGTTTTGGTGGCCCCATATTGCGGATATATTTTTTGTCCTTCATCAAACAGATATGGAAATACAAACCCTTTTTCTTTTGCACGCACTTGCATTAAATTGTAGCTGTCTGCCGGTTGTAGCGCTGGGTCGTTGGGGTTAATGGCAAGTAAAATGTAACCTTGCTCTTTGTATTTGCTAGCAATATTGTTGATACGGTCTTCGTACTTAACTGCATAGGGGCACGAATTGCACGTAAAGATTACAATAAAACCTTTGGCATCTTTGTAATCTGCCAAACTGTAAAATTTCTCATCAACAGATTTCAATTTAAAATCTGTGGCTTTGTCGCCAATTTTATAGCCGTTGGCAACTTCTTGTGCCATTGCATTATTTATTAGTATTGATGAAAATACTACTATCGATAAGATTAAACCTCTCATAATTTGTGTTTTTTATTTGTTGTTAATGAATTTGTTTACGTGTTGGTTAAGCTCTTCAAAACTCTTGAAATCGAGCTGTGCAAAGAGTTTTCTGTTTCCTTGTATGATGAGTGTTGCAGGAATTGCTCCCTGCCAATCTTCATCTACTTTTGGTAGCCAGTCGTTTTGATTTTTATCGGATAAGAAAACAACTGTGGATTTAATGTTTTTATTCTTTAAAAAGGGTAAAAGCCTTGTGTCGAATTGGTCTTTAAAATCGAGACTAACCAATACAACTTTTACGTTGTTATTTTCGGCATTTAATTTTTCAAAATGCGGTAATTCTTTTACGCAAGGTGCACACCAGGTTGCCCAAAAGTTGATGACATAAACTGTATTTTTGTCCTTAATTACGGTTTTCATCATTTCATCGTACTTGTCAAATTTTATAACATCTTGAGCGTTTAAATTTGTGCCAGACAATATAAAAAGTAATCCACACAAAAACAGATTGATTGGAAAGACAAATTTTAGTCCCATGCTTTTATTTTTTTGAATAAGTTTTCTACTGACAAGATATTATACCTGATGGAAAAAAGCAATACTATATTGCCGACTGGAAAACTAACCACTTGGGAAACAGTGTTGGGCACTACAACCTGGAAGGTGTGATGCAGGCTATGGAGGGCAGTAACTATCACTTGCAGTATATGATTTACACCATTGCTGTGGTACGATGGCTACGCCAAAGGATAAATGATTTTAACTAAGGGAAATATTTTGGTGGTGTTATCTACCTGTTTTTAAGAGGAATAAGAGAGGGAGGAAGTTCGGGTTTATTTATTAAAAAGCCTAATGAAAAGGATATTTTAAATCTTGATAAGGCATTGTATAGTTTCTAAGGAGTGCGCTGGTTTTTTATATGAAAAAGGGGTTCAACTTTAATGTCGAACCCTATGATTATAACTTACACAGATATCGAGAAACTGCCTAATTTTCAGGTATCCATGTTTTCATTAGTGTTGCTCCTCTATTATTCCATGCATAATAGGGTATTGCTGTAAATGAATCGATTCCATTATTTAAAACCAAGGTGGTAACACCATTTAGCAGGTTATTGTCGTGATTGGCAATTATATTTGTGTTCGGCGAATATTTTAACTGCTCAATTCTGGGGTTGTCAATTCCTTCAAAGCAATAAACAATCGGACCCCGTTCAAGAGCGATTAATCCTTTATTGGTCACTACATTGTCATTTGATTTTACTGCTTTAATAGTCATTGGCATGCTGTATTCCACTACGTCACCTTTTTTCCATTGGCGATTCAGTTTAGCATAACCTTTTTCCATTTCAATAGTTGCTTCCTCGCCATTGATGGTTATTTTACAACTCTCTTTTGAAGTGTCTGCAAAACTGTAAAGATTGCCTGCAACAACCTGATTTTCTGCCCATCCGGGTACTCGAAGGTTTAAGCAAAATGTAGTTGCAGATTCAGGATTAATCACAAGTCTAACATTTCCTTCCCATGGGTAATTGGTGGTTTGAGATATTTCTACTGATTTGTTTCCACTTGTAACCCTGGTATCGCTTGAAACAAAGAGGTTTACATATATGTCGCCTTCATTTTCGGCATAGATATAGCCGGGTATCGATGGCATAAACCGACAAAGATTAGTAGGACAGCAGGAGCAGTCAAACCATGGTTCGCGGGTTAGAGAGCCTCTGTTGAAATGATATTTTAAGTCACATTCCAGCGGATTAGGATAGAAAAAAGTCTTGCCATCCAATCCTACTCCTGAAATCACTCCGTTGTAAAGACTTCTTTCCAACACATCAATATATTTTGCATCGCCATGCAGTAAAAACATCCTGTGATTCCAATATACATTGGCTATGGCCGCACATGTTTCATTGTATGATGTTAGATTGGGCAACTCATAATTTTCGCCAAATGCTTCACCATCATGTCTGGAACCTACACCTCCTGTGATATACATTTTTTTGTAAACAACATTTTCCCATAGTTTATCGGTGGCATTCATGTAGGTTGAATCATTAAATAGGGCAGCAATGTCGGTCATTCCTGCATACATGTAAACTGCCCGCACAGCATGTCCTACAGCTTCATCCTGCTGAACTACAGGCACATGATCCTGATTGTATGCGCCCCATATTTCTCTTTTGCTACTATCACCCCTCTGATCAAGGAAATGTTTGGCTAAATCAAGGTATGCTTGATTATTCGTTATAAAATAAAGTTTTAACAAGCCGGTTTCAACAATTTGATGGCCTGGCACTTCTGGGTTTTTGCCCGGTCCAAAAACGCTTACAAGCAAATCAGCATTCCTGGTAGCTATATCCAGGAGGTTTTTCTTTCCAGTAGCTCTATAATGTGCCGCAGCAGCTTCAAATAAATGGCCGCTATTATACAATTCATGACTCATTCTTAAACCTTCCCAGCGAGGTCCCGGAGGACACCATGATGGAGCAGGCGATACCATCGGATTGATGGTTTTCCATGTCGTCAGATAGCCATCATCTTCCTGGCCTATGGCTATAATTCCTATAACTGAGTCTAAGTAAGCATCCAGGTTGGTATCATATGTTGTTGTTAGTGAGTATGATGCGCCTTCAATAATTTTATACAAATCGGTATCATCAAATGGCATTTCGCCTTTTGTTGTTCCTTCCATAACTCCGCCTGCAATAAGGAAATTATCCATTCGTCCCATCTCTTCACATTTGGCAAATGAAACAGGAATAGTAACTGTTCTATTCGTTTCTATTCTTGATGCCCAGAACTGATCTGTTAGGTGTACTTGGTTGAAAGGTATGGCTTTGAAAGGATAATCCTTGGCATGTTTATCCTGGTTCTGATGACAGGATGCTAACGTAAAAGCAATAATAAGATAAAATAAATGTGTGTTCTTCATTATATTTAAGTTTTGATAATTAGTGCTAATATAAAAAAATCTCGATAAATTCCTTGTTTTTCTGAAATTACACTTTACATATTCAATGATATTGTGTTAATGTTTTATATAAACAGTGACTGATGCTATATGTGGAAGCCGTTGGTGTTTAATTTTAAAAAAATTATAATAAATGCTTATTATGAAATCATCTTTGTGTGTATATTTGGTAATTAATAAATAGACTGAAAACCTTTAAAAAATGAGAAACTTTTCAATTTTTATTGTTTTGATATGTTTTCTGGTAAGTTGCAATAATAACCAATCAGATACCAGCATACGACCATTATTACATGAAAAATTTAATGGTAAATATGAGTTAATTTCTTCTTTTTCAAATATACCTGTCGATTTGAATAATGACGGAAGTGAATCAACTAATTTATTATTAGAGAATTCAATGCTTTTATTTTCTGAAATTGAAATTCGAATACCGAATGAGCCTGATCTTTTTATCAAAGACAATGAGTTTGTCTTTAGCGAGTTTTGGCCTACAGAAAATGAGCATAGATTAAAAAACAAGGATGTTATAAAAGTTTACGACACTCCTTTAAACACAGGTGATTATGATATTTATGGCAATATTCTTATTGGTGTGTTTACTGATGATTTTAGAACTTGCACAATTAGTGATTACTTTAAGATTAAAGATGATGGAAAAAACACATTGATTGAGGTTAAATCTATTGATGTATTGGAGAATGAGACAATTAGAGTAACTGTGATTAGAAAATTATATACAATGAATGGTTGGGTATTATCAGAAATAGAATCTTTATATAAAAGATACACAGTTGCAACATAATATAGTTTCTTATCTATTGTGGAAGTGATTGAAATTGAAAAAGCCTGCAAATCGTTTGATTTACAGGCTTTTGTATTAGTAGAGTGATCTCGGAGGGACTCGAACCCCCAACCTTCTGGGCCGTAACCAGATGCACTATCCATTATGCTACGAAATCAATTCTTAGACGTAGTGTTCACTCTTATTTTCTATTTTAAGTTGAACCCTATTAATCCGTTTTATTGTGATGCAAAAGTATGTAATTTTTATTATAAAAGATAACAGAGGTCATTAAAAAATGTTAATCAAAATTAAAGTCAAAATTAACTTTGTGGTTGTAAATTTGGCAAAAGCAACTTAAATTAAGCTATCTCTTGGAACTAATAACGTATTGGTATGAAAATAAATATTATATTAATAACCCTTGTATTGCTTCTTTGCACTAAAGTCAGTTATGGCCAATTGACGATGAGTAAGGATTCTGCCGAAAAAATATGGTCAACCAGTCCTGCTTTTACTATTTTTAAAGATAACTATTTTCTAACTGGAACAACATTGGAAAGTGAGCCATCGAAATATAATTCTGATGCTAAATTTCAAATTAGTTTTAAGTATAGGATAATGAATAAGCCCTTGATATATGGTTTTTACCCACATTTGACTTATACGCAGAAATCATATTGGGACATATATCAGAATTCAAGCCCTTTTGAAGAGTCAAATTATAATCCCGCGATGCATCTTATCAAATCTATGTATCAAAATGGAGCTCTTAATGGGGTATTATCTTTAAGTTTGGAGCATGAATCCAACGGAAGAGACTCCATTAGTGGATCGCGAAGCTGGAACTATCTTGCAATTACTTACGGTAGAATTTTAACAACCAATTTTTCTGCTTCCTTAAAAATGTGGCTTCCATTTACGTTGGACGGTAATGAAGATTTGATTGACTATGTTGGATATACAGAAGCTGACCTCTTTTGGATTATTAAGCAAAACCAATTAATAGCTGATTTAATTGTTCGCAAAGGGGCATCTTGGAACTGGGATGGGAATCTTCAGTTGGATGTTGCTTATCTGCCTTTCAAAAATAGGAATGTGTACTTTATGGTTCAGTGGTACTTCGGATATGCCGAAAACCTAATAGATTATTACCAGAAGAAAAACATGCTACGTGTTGGAATAGTTTTAAAGCCTACACTTTATAAATTTTATTAAAAAAGCTTGAAAATCAAACGATTATTCAGGCTTATAAAGCATAGAAAATTCTTAAGTGATTCCGTAGGGCATGCCCTTGACGCTAATCGACGAAGCGATAACTTTTGAACGCATTGATTTGGCGGAAGGAGATTTTTTAAGTTTCGAGAGTTTCAAGAGTGTTGAAGTCTCTGTTTTACTGCTATTTAGCAATATTATCACGTAAACCGGTACCTTTTTTTTGGTGATTTTATTCACTTTGATTAAAAAGATAATCACAAAAACGTTCACTCTCAATATGTTTTTATATGTGTTTTTGTGAAAATGTCACGACCTGACAAGATGGCAAAAGCCTCAAAATCAATCGATTTTGAGGCTTTTTGGTAGGTTTTGATACCCTTAGTGTGATCCCGGAGGGACTCGAACCCCCAACCTTCTGGGCCGTAACCAGATGCACTATCCATTA
>CAZWOA010000076.1:0-14875 GCA_964635545.1 uncultured Marinilabiliaceae bacterium | reverse complement strand
CTTATAATGAAGCCGGCAAGCAAGTGGACGAAAAAACAGTGTACACAGCAGGAAAACCTCACCATATAGAGCTGGTTACCAACCACAAAGAGATTACTGCTGATGGTAACGACCTTGCGTATATTACTGTGCGAGTGGTTGATAAAGACGGTAATCTATGCCCCAACGACAGCAGATTATTGAGTTTCGAGGTGAAGGGAGCAGGCAAGTATCGTGCTGCCGCCAATGGCGACCCAACGTGCCTCGACCTGTTTCATCTGCCGCAGATGCACCTATTCAGCGGCCAGCTAACAATAATAGTACAAGCAGGCAAAAATGCGGGAAACATAGTGGTGAAGGCAACTGCTAAAAACCTGAAAAGCGGCACAGCAACCGTTATTGCAAAGTAAACTTTTCTATACCTTTATATTTTCTTTAATCAAAATCCGCACTCAAATTTTATCTGAGTGCGGATTTTACCTTTTTAATACCTACCACCGTCATTCCGAGAGGATACCCCAAAATTGAGGCATGAAGTATTGATGATAAGTGGAAAACTGTCATTGATACTTTATACGAAACCTAATTATTATTAAGCCTTAATTTTTATAGTATAATACCGATATGATAGCCGTTATGCTAAACCAATTGGTATATTACGGATATCCAATCGGTATTAGAGATTCCTACCTACGGTCGGAAAGACTTTACCCTTAGTTTTTCGGGGGGGGTGGCTTGGGGTGGCTTTGCCGCCCCAAGCCATCCCAGCATCACCATAGTACATCGTCATCCTGAGCGAAGCGAAGAAACAACGTTCAGCGAAGCTCGCTCGACTTGTTCGCTTGGCTTGCCAAGAATCTCATCAACCTTGCTTTTCTTGATTCGGGGTTTATGTAAAATGGTTATTTACTTCTGGTTTTTGGGTGTTCCAAGTATCTATTAATTCTGCTATTAAAAGTGTTCTCAAATAACATAATCTCATTATTGTGAATACCTAATTTTATGGCCAAATCTTTCCAGTTCTTAGCTGCAATTACTACATTATCAATAATATCCAATGCTATTCCATGGGGTAGCATATAATCTTCACAAGAATCTAACAGAGTAATTAACTCAGCTTTGTTTGAAGATTTTGATATAAGCAAACTTTGGTAATCATTCAAAGTTGGATTCATATCATAGGCTGGAGACAGTGTCCATCCTTTAGCAGTTAACAAAAAACCATGGTTCCGAAAATGGTCGTCTGAGTTTCCAATACAGATATTAAATGCCACTCTTCGATATAGCTCTTGAAGATTATTATTAACATCTGTACAATGTTGCAGTATAAAATCAACTATATCTAAATATCCGTTTCCTGTAGTTGCATTATCACCATCGGAAAGCCCCAATAGCGTCAATGCTGAAGCAAAATGAATGCGTTTATTTGTTTCAGCTCTGTCGAAACGGCGTGATATTAAGGTATTGTATTTTTCATTTGTTGATATTATTTGTGTTGATGCGGCATTAATTCCTGCTTTATCGGCCAGAATATTACAGAAATACTCCCATAGTGCTACATTATAATCATCTTTATAAGAAGGGAATTTTGCGATATATAACACATTGTTGCTATCAACAACACTTGCTTTGGGTCTTGCGCCACCTAGAGAAGAACCTGGTTGTACTAATTGTATTAACCACTCTTTGTTGGGTAATTTATTTATCTCTTCACTTTTTTCAATTTCCTTGCTTGCATAAGTTAATTCACGAATACTGGTAAGCGGAGGAATGCGCAACGTGTCGTAAGAGTTTATAAAATCTGAATCAGGATTTTCTTTAAAGCGAAATCCCCCCATTCGTGAATAATCATCTATTCCCATTAAGTAATCAAATGATGAAAGGCGACGTACAGCACGATTTTCCTCTGCTGCAAAAATCTGCTCTCTCCGATTGATTAAGGTTCGTCCCCAACGGTCAGGCAATGAATCTGAAAAACATCCGAAGATATCCTTATTCGGTTGAGTATATTGGGAGCCAATGTAATTATTTAAATCTGCACTAAAAAATAAGCTTCTATGATTATTTAGCCATTTATCGTCAAATTCAAAAGAATAACTATCTGAACCCCGAAGTGATTGATATCTTAATATTCCAACAAGTTCAATCTCGTTAAGCCAGTCAAAATCAGCATATACCAATAATCTTCTCATTGTTATTCCTTTTTTGATGCACGTTTACGATTTATCAAACTCAAATCTTGTAATGACTTACCCAATTTATCTTCTTTTGCAATTAAAAGTATGTCATCTTCCAATTGAAGTGCATAAAGAACCCGAAGATAGATACCTATTGAAACAGTAGGCATACCTTTTTCTATTCTTACAACAGTGAGCGAAGAGCAGGTTGCCCGTTCTGCAACTTGAGCAATACTTAGGTTGCGGCGTAGGCGGGCTAACTTTATTTGTTCACCCACTATAGCCATTTTATTTTCTAATTTCCTAGGCAACTTGGTGCCCATTGTGTTCTTTGCCATAACCACAACATATCATATAGTAAACAAATATATCAAATTTTTATATTATATGACAGTTTGATATGGATTTTTTGGTAGCAGAGCCGCCAAACAACCCCTCCTCAATACATGACTAATCAGCAGTCATTAGCTACGCTGAACTTCGTTTCCGACCGTAGGGAGGAATCTACCAATAGCCTCCACATCAATAAAAACTCTCTCTCCTGCCTATACTCATCCGATACATCGGTCATTAAATTTATAAATCCGCACTCAAATTTTATCTGAGTGCGGATTTTTAGGTTATATCGGGAATGCCTCTTTTTCAATTATCAGAAAAAACAGCACTTTTAACTTCCTGAAATTCTTCAACATCCTCGTAATATTTACCAGTGGACTTATTTATGTTTCCCACCTCGGCGTTCAATAAATATCTATAAGCAATAAACCGCTCTTTTTTCATATCATCCATTGCAGATAATATAGAAATACATTCTTGCGGAGTAAGGTTAGATGAAAGAACAGGGTAAACACAATCTTTAAAGTTAGTATGAGTCAATTCACTTACTGGTAGATTGTAATAATAAAGGATATTGAATTTTAGAGTTTTAGGTATGGTTTTTCCAAATCCTTCTAATAAATTATCCCGAATTTCATCACTCAATTTATACCCCAACTGTTTTTCCACAAAATTTAAGAGTAATACGCTTGTTTCACCTATATCTTGAGGATAGCAATCTTTATAAAAGAAATAATCTTCCTTTAAAAAGTTTTTAGCATTTAACAAATTGGAATTTATAAGCCCATTAGCATCATTGTATTTCAATGAAAGTCTCAATTCTTGAATGTAGCTTTTATGAAAACTCTCAATAGAGCCATATTCCAAAATCAACAACTGCTCGATATTATATGATTTCTCATCATTCTGCCTTAGGTATAACACTTTATCCTCGTCAAAATAACCTATATATTTTATCAAATCACCAGCTAACATAAGAGTGCGTGGATATTGATAAAACATATTTAGGTCTAAGATAAAATAGGTGCTATTTAAAAAATCCTTATTCGGAAAATTCTTAAATAACTCTACGGTTGATTTATACGAAAAAGAAGATTTTCCATATTCAACGTCACAAGAACTACTGCTTACTGTTATATGGTTTTCAACTCTCCCTAACTGCCTATCTTTGAGCAACAAAAGGGTTTCTTCATACTGTAGTGCATCATACTTTATAAAAGGAATTTGCTGTGAAGAATTTGATGCAACCGCATTAAAATAAGCAGAAGCAATTAATAATAGCAATAACAAAAATCGTTTCATAAATTTTCAATTTATTATTTGTAAATAATCACTGGGTCTCTAATGTCATCAGCACTAATTCTTTCATGTTTACCAGTAACAGGATCACAAAATGTAGATTCTACAATAATCTTTTTCTTTTCTTCGTAATACTTTAATTTAGATCCTTTGGGTCCAGAATGTGCTATGTATCTTAAATGCACATCTAAAACAATCTTTTTCACATCGTTGGATGAGACTTTTAGTTCTTTAAGTGAAGAGTATCTTATTTTTTCACTTTTCTTTGAGTATATTCTTAACCAATGTGCCATCCCCAAGCCCCATCTACCTTTGTAGAGTATATTCCCATCCTTATCTAAGAATTTAACATCTATTGCGCTCCCATCGTCATATATGTTCAATTCATTAACAATAGATACCAAATCAGTGGTGTTATTTGTCACCTCAATCTCAACCGCTCCATTTTTAAAGGAGTAATCCACAGAGATTTGTCCTATGGCTATTATCGGAAACAATAAACCGATAGCTATTATCAATATTTTTGTTTTCATGGTGTAACAAGCTACTAATTAGACTACTAATAAAGGCTGCTCCACAACCGAAGCAGCCTTTATGACCAAGAAAGACTTACTTTACAATAATCTCTTTCTTTTCTTCGTAAAACTTAGATTTAGATCCTTTCGGCTCAGCATGTACAATGTAATTTATAAATACATCTAAAACAATCTTTTTCACATCGTTGGATGATACTTTTAACTCTTTAAGTGAAGAGTATTTTATTTTTTCACTCTTTTTTGATGCTATCCATACACTCCATTTCATCCCAAACGCCCATCTGCCTGAATAGAGAACATTATCGGATGAGTCTAAATATTTAACATCGATAAATGTTCCCGTATCGTAGATATTTACCTCATTAAAGATGGTTAACATATCAGTGGTATTATTTGTAATCTCAATCTCAACCGCTCCATTTTTAAAGGAGTAATCCACAGAGATTTGTCCTATGGCTATTATCGGAAACAATAAACCGATAGCTATTATCAATATTTTTGTTTTCATGGTGTAACAAGCTACTAATTAGACTACTAATAAAGGCTGCTCCACAACCGAAGCAGCCTTGTGAAAACCTTTATCGATAAGAAAGACTTACTCTACAATAATCTCTTTCTTTTCTTCGAAATACTTGGATTTTATTTTTTCTGTTGACGCATGCTCTATGTACCTTATGGATACGTCAAAAAGAATCTTTTTTACACTATCGGGTGATACATTTAAGCTTTTAAGTGCGCAACTTATTTTTTCACTCTTTTTTGATGCTATCCATACACTCGTCTTGCTCCCAAACGACCATCTGTTGGAATAAACCGCATTTCCTTTTGCATCTAAAAATTTAATGCCGATGGCACTTCCGCCATCATATTGAGCCATTTCGTTTACAATGGTTAACATATCAGTGGTATTATTTGTAATCTCAATCTCAACCACTCCTTTGTTAAAGGAGTAATCCACAGATATTTGTCCTATGGCTATTATCGGAAATAATAATCCGATAGCTATTGTCAATATTTTTATTTTCATGGTGTTATTTTTTATTTTTTGTAGTACTGTTGTGAAATAATTAAAGACTGTTCGTGTTTCCACAATAAAAATTCCCTCTCCTGCCTATACTCATCCGAAACATCGGTCATCGAGTTTATCTCGGCGGTGTATGCGTTTATCTCATTCTGATAATAAACTGGATCATGGATGTTTTCTAAGGTCAATCGAACTGAATAAGATTGATCAGCAAAGTAAGGATTCAAATTCAATCCAGCTATTTCCCTTGCTACGTAGTCCTGAAGAAAAGCTTTTATATGTTCCGGAGGATTCAACATTATAGGCTCAGGTAATCTCACTATTTCCCGACTCCAAGGAGCATCATCTTTAGAATGAAAAATCTCATGCCATACTACTGCTATTTGATCTTTAAATTCTAATCTTAACGACAAGGAACATAACTCCACAATGCCATTAACACACCTACCTCTTGACGAACAAAGACTTCCATACCTAAACTCTATCCCTGTTATATCTACGCCCATTTTAACAAGCTCTACTTTAACCTTCTCAATAACCTTTTCAACTTTTACTTGGTCACTGTCTTCTGCTGGTGGGTCATCATTACTGTTGCTATCAGTCCAACCGTTGTCATTATAATTAGATCCACCATCATACTCATTCCACCAATCCCATTCGTCATAGTCATCCCAATCGTTATCAGTTTCCCAGTCATCGTTATTACCCCAGTCGTCATCAAAGCCCCAATCATAATCGGGATATACATCAACTTCATCTAACCAAAAGCTACAATCATCGCAATCGTCCCACCATCCATAACCATCCCATGCATAAGTGGGCAGGCTAGTGAGAAAGCATAATGTAAATATAGCTATTATTCTAATCAAAATCTTTCTCATTTTGTCAGTATTAAAGATTTATTTATACTACCTGATACATTTAAGATGTATGCCCCCGGGACAAAAGAAGAAGTGGGAATAGATTTTGTATGTACTCCCATAGAGTAAACCTTTGTTTTTTCGGCATATACTTTTACACCGGCCATATTGAATATCTCAATAGAAACTTGTTGCTCTTCATCAAAGGCAAACCGGATGTTTATATTATCGCCAAAAGGGTTTGGAAATACTAATACATCGCTCCCCGTTTCGGCTTGATTTTCAACGGATAAATCATCTTTTATCCCATCTTGCTTTCTGCCCAGCAAAATATAATTGGGGGCAGTGTATTCTTTTGTGATATCACTATATAAATAAATATTCCCAACTAAATACTCCTGCCCTGCTTTCTGTTCTATCTTCAACGTGCCATTTTTTATTTTCAGCGGGCGTGCACTTTCGCGTAAAACAGTATTGCTAAAAATCCATGAAGAATCTCCTAATTGGGCATTTATATGAACCGGGTAATCATCGTTTTCAATCCATAAGCCGTTAAGTTTATAGCCGTCATTATCAATAACTACCTCTAAGTCTATCTCTTCTTCAATCTCTGCCCCCGACCAGTCATAAGTGATGATTTTACCGACCCACTGACCCGTTATGTCGCTATGAGTAGTTGACGATGATGATTTAAGCATTGTTGTGCGATGCGGCATTTTAACTATTTGATGTGTTGCTGGAATTAGAGATTCCAAGGCAGAACTATTAAGAGATTTATTCTTAGCTCTGGGCTTCCCGTAGTTTTTTGAATCTTCTCTTGCAATAAAGTCGATGGCCCGGCTAAATCCTTTTAATGCTGCTTGTTCTACCCATTGCTTTCCCAATTCAGAATTTCTTTCGATGCCTCGCCCTCTGAAATAACATAGACCTAAGTTGAACATACAGGCAGGATTCCCCTCTTTTGCACCCAGCTCAAAATATTCTACTGCTTTTTTGTAGTCTTGCTTTGTCCCCAATCCTTTATAATGTGAGTATGCAATAGAATAATTTGCTATTTTTGAATCGGACTTTTTTGTCTCTTCAAAAAGTTTAAATGCTTGTTCCGGGTCTTGATCTACTCCTGCTCCGTATTTATAGGCTAAAGCCAAGTTATACGTAGCTTTTGAATAACCCATTTCAGATGATTTTCTAAATAAAGAGACTGCCTTTTCGTCGTTTTGCTTCACTCCAAGGCCGTGCTTATACATCATGCCTAAAGCATTTATAGATTCAGCATCACCACTCATACCCAGACGCTTGAATATAACATATGCTTTTTTATAGTTAAGTTCAGTACCCACTCCATTTAAGCTTCTATAGGCACTTTTTCTTGCTTTATTCCATTGCAAGCTGTCAATTGGTTGGGCTTTTATGTCAACCGACACTAGTGTCAAGAACAGTGCAGACACCAAAAGTGACACATAATTTGCTAATATTTTACTTTTCATAACACGTCATTTTACCAGTGATAACCATTTTGATATGTTCGCCCTTGATGTTTTGCTTTTTGAAGCCCATTTGATGTTTTCAAACATTTGGGTTCAAGTTTTTTCAACTGCGCAATATTCTCCTTTTGTTTCAGATGGTTATACTTCTCCGTAACATAGACGTATTTCTCTAGCATGAGATAATTGAATATTTCATCATAAAATTGGTCTAACTCGGCCTCCGAATATTCTCCAGAGTTCTTAAGATAGTACATTCTACCTTCAGTTTTTCGGCTAATTTCGGGTGTAGCAATGTTTTGAACGTACTCTTTTTTCTGAATGTCAGATAAAACATTCATAAAGCTTATGTCGAAATATTTTTTAGCCCTATAAATAATATTGGATGCTTCACGAGTATCCTGCACTTTATAAATTGCAGAGTCCATAATGTTGGCATACTTCTCAAAAATGAGATCTAATTTTAAAGATTGTTCATCGTCTAATGAAACCATTTTGCGTATTTCAGCAAGTTTGGTGGGTGTCTGCGTTGATTGCTGAGAATCAATGTTTTGAGCAAACAGATGGTTTATGCCACAAAAAAAGAGCATAATAATACCTAAAGAAAATTTCTTCATAGTGGTTTGTTTTTAAGTGTTAATAATTTGTATTTTATATTAAAATCACTGCAATATTATGCCTTTATTATGATAGTAATGGGGGGGTATTGATTGAAAATAGGGGGCGAATTGTTTTATAGACTTTTTTTTATCCAACATTAAGGATTATTCTATATTGATTTTTGCATAGTTATTGCTATTTTTTTCAATTATCTATGCAAAAACAACTAATTTGCATCTATATTCTCGTTCATGTTGATGTGCAAACCGATAAAAATGACCCGTAAAATAGCAACCATATTATTTTTTCTGATTATTTACAATGCGGCATCCGTGTCGCAAAGCTCACTCTATAAATCATTTTTCAATATAAACCCGGGTGTGTCATCGCCGGTTGTAAGTTCTATATTTCAGGACAACAGAGGGATGATATGGATTGGAACAAACAAGGGATTACTTAATTACGACGGATATCGGTTTCATTTAAAATACACCATTGGCGAAAAGCATAACACTCAGATACATTGTGGATTAGAGATTAACAAACATCTATTTCTTGGTGCAGATAACGGAGTTTTAATCTATGATATTGAGAAGGACAGGTATGAAGATGATTCAATAATTTTTCCGGCCAATGTGAGATCGCTCCACTTGCATAACAATAATTTATGGATAGGAACCCTTAACGGCCTATACTACTACAATCTGACTAACAAGACCTTAACCCACCTCGATAATAATAAATACAGCAACATTCCACATCAGGCAATATATTCCATAGAGGCAATAAATGATGACAAAATTATGATTGGAACCTATGACGGATTGTGTGTCTATACATACAGTAGCGATAATATTGTTCAGATATATCTGCCAAAGCTGGGAAATAATAACAATCGTTTTGTAAACTGCCTCTACAACGATACTGTTAATAATACCATTTGGATAGGAATGGAGGGTGGATTATTAAAATATAGCACTATTGATGAATCAACACACATAATCAGCCAGCTTAACGACCAGTCAGTCAAGACAATAACCTGCGACCGCAATTCAAATCTCGTAATAGGGACAGATAACGGCCTGTATATTTATAATCCTTTCGACCACAAAATATCGCATATACTACACGATTCGCGCGATCAATCGTCACTCACAAATAATATAATTTGGAGCGTTTTCAAGGATAGAGACCAAAATATATGGTTAGGCACTGATTATGGAATATCACTGGCACGACACAACAACCCATTGACCTACACCACTTTAGCAGAACTAACCAACAGTGGTGAAGGAAATCAGATATACTCTATTTTTAAGGACTCCAACAATTTTTATTGGCTTGGTGGCACGCATGGCCTGATACGTGCCGAACAAAATCCTAACGGCTGGGCAAATGCCAGATGGTATAATACCGACAGCCGGCACTATCCGCTTCCACATGGCAGGATTCGCCATATATACGAGGATAAAGACAAAAACTTATGGATTGCCACCGATGCAAGCATCAATAGATATAATACTCATACACAGCAATTTGAGCAATACTCAATCTCCGACAGCACAGGAAAATACAACTCCAATTGGGCCTACGGCATTTATGAGGATAATAACCATAACCTATGGATTGCAACTTGCCTCGGTGGAGTTTTGATGGTTGACAAAACCAGGCTTATCAACTCAAAACCAACCAACTACACAGCAGATTATGTATTTACCGAAAAGCAGTTATCAAGCACATTTGTAACCCAGCTCACCTCTGATAATCAGGGGAATATATGGATTCTGAGTCACGATAAAACAATAAGTAAGATATCGACGTCAACAAAGGCGGTAGAAATTGTTTTTGCAAAAGATTCAACAAATGGCTTCTCCCCCACGTTCATCACTTCCGATAATGACGGCATAGTGTGGGCAGGCGTAAAAGGCGGCGTATTAAGGATGGATCCGGAAACAGGCAATAATGAACTGATTAAATTCAACGGATTCCCCAATGCAGAAACCATCTCAATGACTGCTACAGATAGTGATATTTGGGTATCGGCAACCGAGGGACTGTGGTTGATAGACCGCAAAACCAGAGATCCCAAAAGAGTTATCCTCACAACACGCAGGTTTTCTTCAATATTCTACGACAGGGAAAAGAGCAGAATGTTACTGGGCGACGTAAACGGATTTGCAACCATTCCTTCCGATATATCTGATTTTAAGCCGGGTAACAACCCCGTTTTTGCATCGTCAATCACGATTAATGGAAAACATGAGTCACTTAAAGAAGGAAACATTACCTACATCAACAAGCTGACCCTCAACCACAAAGAGAATAACATAACACTGGAAATCACCGACTTACCCTATAGTCTGGATGAGAAAAGCACATTCATATACTCGCTTCACCCCATCGAGAACAACTGGACGGTGCTGGATGCATCAAATAACAGAATAGCATATTCCAACCTGGCGCCGGGAGAGTATAAGCTAACAGTATCAAAATTAGATGCACAAAATCAACCATCGGATCAGAGATACAACCTTGATATTATAATAAATCCGCCATGGTATTTAACGTCAATAGCAAAGCTTATTTACGCTATTTCTATCTCACTTTTAATAATATGGATAATAAATTTCATAATAGTAAAGAACAGACTGAAAAACGAACGTATTGAGAAGTCGAGAATTAAAGAGCAACTGAAGCATAAAATGGAGTTTATGAGCAACCTTTCGCACGAAATTAAAACTCCGTTAACCCTTATAATTACACCTCTGGGCCGATTATTACGCAACACAACCAATCCCGATGACAAACAACAACTTGAGCTAATTCAGAATAATGCAAACAAAATCAATACGCTCATTCACACCATGTTGGATTTCGACAGGATTGATTCCAACAACACATTATTAATACGCTCTGATATCGAACTGATATCATTTCTGAAAAATATTCACACCAATTTTGAAAAATCGCATGCCGATAAAGGCCTGATTTACAGCTTTGAATCAGCAATAAATGAGCTGTACGTGAACATGGACAGAGTTAAACTCGACTCCATATTCAACAACCTAATCTCAAATGCAGTAAAATATACCAACGACGGAGGAAAAATAACCACCAAAATAGAGATTAATAATCAAACAAAACAAATAATTATTTCTATTAAAGATACCGGAATAGGCATTCCTTCCAAAGAGATACCTTATGTTCATCAACGGTTTTATCAATCATCGCTTACCGTTGAGAACAGAGAGAGTACGGGAATAGGCTTGTACATCGCCAAAACATACACCGAACTTCTTGATGGAGAGTTAATTATAAGATCAACCCAAGGCGAAGGGACAACAGTTAAAGTAATATTCCCGATTACAGCTGTTTCTGACAAGCCATATATCGCCGAACAATCAGAAAATGAGCATAATACATCAGAAAAAAGCCTCATTCTGGTGGCCGACGATAACGATGAGATAATTGAATTATTGAAAAATCTACTTACGCCTATTTACAGGGTTGTAACTGCGCACGACGGACGCGAAGCACTAAAAATTGCATTAAAGCATACGCCCGATTTAATAATATCAGACGTAAAGATGCCTGAAATGACTGGTTTTGAACTCAGTAGCGAATTACGAAAAGTGGCATCATTATCGTCAACCCCCATAATACTATTGACTGCACAAAGCGACAAAAACACCGAATTGCTTGGTATTCAAACAAATACCGACGCACTTATAGTAAAACCTTTTGAACCGGAAATACTATTATCGCGAATAGAACAGCTACTCAACAAAAAAAAGAGAGTAGAAAAATCGGTGCGTATAGATATGATTTCAACCCCCGAGCAGACCTTAGTAACATCCAATGATGAGAAATTTCTAAACGACATAACAAGAATTATTGAAGATAACATATCCGACTCGGAGTTTAACGTACTGATATTGAGCGAAAAATCGGGCATTAACAGCAAGCAGATTTACCGGCGTATTAAGCAGATAACAGGCAAAACACCAGTTGATTACATCCGTTCCATACGGATTAAAAAAGCGGCAATGCTGCTAAAGCAAAAGAAATTCACCTCTTCAGAAGTGATGTACCTTGTGGGATTCTCAAACCACTCATATTTTGCAAAGTGCTTTAAAGCAGAGTTTAACAAAACACCATCACAATATATTGATGATTGAAAAATCACAGCTGCCCGTTTTTAAGATTCTTCGCTACGCTATCCCCCAAAATATGATTAATCAAATTTTAGTCTGAAGACCAAGTGTTGTTTTATGGAATGGTATTCCTCCCTACTTCTGATAGGAATCGGGTCGAAACAACAAAAGTTCGTTAGGAGATTCCTCGCTTTGCTCGGAATGACGTTGCACATAGTTATTTGGGGTTGTCCAAAAGTATTTTTATCCACGGTACTTGTCCCGTTTATACGGGATTACACAGATTTCTTGGAAAGCAAGCGGCAGAGCCGAGCGCACGGATTTTCACAACCCCATCTCTCTGTGTGTTAGCAACTTATTAAAAATAATTTTTGTATTATTCGTGTTTTTTGTGTGATTCGAGAACTTTTCAGACACCTCCAACACTTAACGGACTATTGTCATTCTGAGCGAAGCTAAGAATCTAAAAAATTATAGGACAACAGTAATTTTCGACTAGAGATTTCATTCTTCGAATGACTCATTAACCATCGTTCGGCAAGCTGAAACATAGATCGAAACAAGTTTCAATCTATATTTCTGTCTCCTTTTTTCCTATGTCTCTATGTGGTAAAAAAGTCGCATAGTGAAAATTTATTGAAAAAATGTTTTATTTTATCAATAATTGCATATATTTGCCATACCAGAACGGAACAGAACAGATATGGCGAAAAATTTCAAAATAAGCATAGATTCATCCTCTGATATACCGAAATTTCGACAGATAATCGATTCGGTGAATAATGCAATTGCACGCAATATGCTTCAGCCTGGCGATTTCCTTCCATCTGTAAATCAAGTATGTAATGACTATAAACTATCGCGCGATACAGTTTTTAAAGCTTACTCTCAGCTCAAAGAACAGGGAGTAATCGAGTCGGTGCCCAACAAAGGCTATTTTGTGGCACAGGCGATGCGCAAAGTTTTTGTGTTCCTCGATACTTTTAAAGCATACAAGGAGGTACTATACGACTCGTTCGTTAAGAACCTACCACACAACATCATTGCAGATGTTAATTTCCATCATTACAATATTGAAGTTTTCAAAAAGTTGATTAACGACAGCATCGGTAAATACACCAAATATATTGTAATGCCTTTCGACGATGACGAAATGGCTGATATTCTGAATCTTATACCGGCCGACAAACTACTGGTTATCGACTGGAATATTCATTCGGGAAGTGCTCAAAACAGGCTGTTTCAGGACTTTGGGAAGCCGGTTTATACCGAGATGGCGAAAATATCGCATCTTCTGAAAAAATATAACGAGATAATATTTCTATATCCTGAATTTACAAAACACCCTTACGAATCGGTTGAGTATTTCAAGAAATTCTGTAGAGACAGACGCATAAAACACTCTGTATTAACCGTTGCCGATAATTTTGACGTGAAGCAAGGTAAGGCATATTTCTGCGTTAGCGACCGTATGCTTGGCCGATTTCTTACCCAATGCAGAGCCAAAAAGTTGGAACCCGGAGTTGACACAGGCATCATATCATACAATGAAACACCCATGAAGCAATTCATTTACAAAGGGATAACAGTTATAACCACCGATTTTGAAATGCTGGGAAAGAAGGCTGCCGAATTTGTGATTAACGACAGTACGATGAATGTGTGCGTGCCAACAAAGGTAATTATCAGAGAGTCGCTCTAAATTTTTTTAGCAATTAACCATAACAGAACATAACAGTACAATAAAATGATAACATTAGGAATAGACATCGGAAGCTCATCGGTAAAAGTAAGTTTGCTGGATGTAGCCAAGGGAACCTGCCTGGCATCGGCCTTCTCGCCCGAGGAGGAGATGGCCATATCGGCGCCTCATAAAGGATGGGCCGAGCAACAACCTGAAGATTGGTGGCATCATTTTAAAGTAGCCCTTCAAAAGGCTGTTCAGAAATCGGGCACTAACACCAAGTATATCAAAGCAATAGGCATTTCATACCAGATGCACGGACTTGTTGCTTTGGATGATAAAGGCCAGGTGGTGCGCCCTTCAATAATATGGTGTGACAGTCGTGCAGTTAACATTGGTAATGAGGCATTTAAAACACTGGGAAATGAGTTCTGCCTCAACCGTATGCTCAACTCGCCCGGTAACTTCACCGCATCAAAACTCAGGTGGATAAAGGAAAATGAGTCGGAGCTTTTTGCACGAATCAGCAAAATAATGCTGCCCGGCGATTATATAGCTTTCAAACTGAGCGGCAAGTGTCAAACCACCGTTTCAGGACTGTCGGAAGGCATATTGTGGGATTTTGAAAAAGAGGATCTTGCAACCGAACTGATGGGTCACTACGGAATATCGAGAGACCAGATTTCAGAGATTGTGCCAACTTTCGGAATTCAGTCGGAAGTAAATGGGGCAGCAGCCAGCG
>CAZWOA010000075.1:0-15122 GCA_964635545.1 uncultured Marinilabiliaceae bacterium | reverse complement strand
ATTCCTGCTTTCATCACTGTTAATGCCAGCGATGCTTATACAATTCAAGGCAGCGGTATTATATCAGGCACAACCGGCTTAATTAAATCGGGAACCGGAAAATTGACAATGAAAGGGCAACACGATTTTACAGGAGCTACAGTTGTGAATGACGGAGTATTGGCTGTAGAAAGTTTACCATATCTAAGTTATAATGGCTCTATCGGTCAAAAGAGCGACAATCCAGAATTGTTCGTTCTGAATGGTGGAACTCTCACAACTACAGGAGTTGCCTTAACTTCAGAAAGAGCTTTGAAAATTGGTGCAAAAGGTGCCACCATCAACACAAATGCCTCTATCGACTGGAAATCAGTAATAACGGGTGGCGTACTCACAAAAACAGGAAGTCATGCACTAACCCTATATGCTGCAAATACTTTCTCGAAACTTCTTGTGCAGGGAGGTACTGTGGCTCTTGCAGCAGAAGTAGCTTACCCGGGTAAGGATATCGTTCTTTCTAATGGAGCCCTACTGAAGTGTTTCGATAGCAATGGAACCTACAGTTCGGCAACTTGGAATGTGGAAGTTGCCGAGGGAACATTCGGAGCTATTAATCTGGATAGCCGATGCGATTATACCGGAACTCTGAAAGGAGGAGGAACTCTAACTGTCATGTCTCCTTGGGTTAGGTCTTATTTAAAGGGTAACTGGTCGGCATTCACCGGGAAAATTATCGCTACAACAGATAATGATGGTGGAAATTTCTCATTCTACAACAATTATGGGCTACCCAATGCCGAACTATTTGTTAATGGCAAGTTGTATGTTGCTCATGAAACAGGTGCAAGCTTTAGTCTGGGAGCTTTAAGCGGAACTTCTGCCGCCTCTCTTGGTGGTACACCATGGGTTATTGGAAGCAAAAATATCACCACTACATTCGAAGGTAAAATAGAATCAGGATCGATAACCAAAGTGGGAACTGAAACCCTTATCCTTACCAATGTTAATGGATATACCGGAGGAACAACCATTAACGGAGGTCGCGTATTGGCTCAAAACTCTACCGGATGCCCCTTGGGAACAGGAACTGTTACCATAAACAACGGTGGAGTATTGGGTGGAACAGCTCCCATATCAGGCACCACCTATGTTAAAGCAGGTGGCACAATAGAGCCTGGCAACCATACTGTTACCACATGGTCGCAACAGATAGGATCAATGACTTTTAACAATGGACTTAATCTGGCTTCGGGTGCTAATGTGAATATCAGCGTGCGCAATATGGGAAATAATCCTTCCGACCTGATTACCGTTAAAGGTAATTTTGTTGTTTCGGGAAACCTTAATGTAGAGATAGTTAACGGTAGTGCATCTTTCACCGTAGGAGCTAAGGTTAAGATTTTTGACTTAACTGGCGCAAATTCAGTTACAGGTAATTTCACTACTCACAATTTACCACCCACAGAGGCTAACTCTTCCTGGGATGTTTCAAAACTCTTAACCGAAGGAACCATTGAAGTTGTGGTAGCCATGGGCGTTAATTCAGGTTCATATGAATCATTCAAATTATACCCCAATCCGGCTCACGATTATGTGATAATCAATGATGATAACTTTAGTGGAAACCGATTCGAAATATCGTTTATTAGTCTTGATGGTAGTGTTGCTTATAGAACAACCGCTTCCAACAACGAGAAAATTAATATTTCTCAGTTGCCAAACAGTATTTACATTATCAATGTGAAATCTGAAGGTAAAAACTACTATTCGAAATTGATAAAAAAATAATGAGTTAGAGTTTTTTGTATTATTCCAACCATAAATTAAAGAGGCTGCCTTCAGAGGGTGGTCTCTTTTTTCGTTATAGGGTGTAGAAGTTGTTAAAGACATGAAGTAAATTCTGATCTCCCGCAGTACTTGTCCCGTTTTCTACGGGATATCGCTTTTCGTGCCTTTTGTGTCTTTCGTGGTAAAAAAAACTGGTTCACGCTAAGAAATCCATAACTACCTTAGTGGTTTAAAATCTGCGTATTCCCGTCAATATGGGACAAGTTCAGCGGGGAACAATTTTTCGTGTAAATTAGTGGTAATTCGTTGACAAACAAACCATTGTGCTACCACTCCGGGCAGAGGTGCGGGGTAGTACATACCGCGGGCTGTCGCCCACGGTTAAGCATGGTACGGCACTCCGTGCCGATGCGCATGACTGACAAATGATATCTCCCGCAGACTTCGCTGATATCGCAGTGTCTGTCCCGTCTATACGGGATATCGCTTTTCGTGCCTTTTGTGTCTTTCGTGGTAAAAAAAAACAGGTTCACGCAGAACTTGTCCCGTCAGAATGGGAGAACGCTAAGAAATCCTTAACTAACTTAGTGGTTTAAAAATCTGCGCTATATGCGTCATCGGCATGAAATCTAATATCCCACGGATTTACTTAATGGCTATCACCTAATTCAATTCTTTATCGTACATTTGCAGTCTCATTTTTTAGTAATAGATATTGATGATGGAGCAAAAGAGATTTTCATTTGGCAAGGAGGAAAAGTTGTGCCGGCTAAAACTAATTCAGCAACTTTTTGCCGAAGGGAAAGGTTTTGTGAAATACCCACTCAAAATCAGCTATTTAGAGCAAGATGAGTTACCCGAATCTGTTGCTTGCCAGGTGCTGGTGAGCGTATCTAAAAAGAAATTTAAACGTGCCAACAAGCGCAACCGTATAAAGAGGCAGATAAGGGAGTGTTACAGGCTTAATAAACATTTGCTTACCGATGCACTGCAACAAAGTGGTAAAAAGATTGTTATAGCTTTTATATATCTGCCTACCGACGAAATGCTTACCGCCGATATAGAGAAAGCGATGGTTAAAGCCCTTACTCAGTTGAGGCATTTGGTGTGCGAAGTGGAACAGCATTAGATGTAAATCATCAATTATAAAATGTTTAAGACTCTAAAATACATTGCGTTAGCAATTAAGAAGGCACTGGTGATGCTACTTGTCATCCCTGTTAAGTTTTATCAAATGGCCATTTCGCCACTGTTGCCTGCTTCGTGCCGTTATACCCCCACATGCTCAAGCTATACTATAGAAGCTTTGCAAAAGCACGGCCCCATCAAAGGCCTTTGGTTGGCAATCAAGCGCATATCCAGCTGTAATCCTTGGGGTGGACATGGGCATGACCCTGTGCCATGACATGATGAATGTTAATGATATATCGTTAGCAATTTATTAGCTTTACCACTACTCATTTGTTCAATATTTTAAAGTTCGATAATCAATGATACTTCAATCAATAAACCCGGCTTTGGATGAGGTTATAGGCCAATATAACGAGCACCAGTGGGAAGAGGTTAATATTGCTCTAAAAAAAGCAGTTGATGCTCAACTTCAATGGACGGAAATAGATATCCATGAGCGGGCAGCATCCCTTATGCGTATGGCGGCTGAGTTAAGGCAGCGCAAGGAAGAGTTGGCAATAATCATTACTTCAGAGATGGGTAAAGTAATTACCGAATCGCTGGCCGAGGTAGAGAAGTGTGCTTTGGTATGTGAGTATTATGCCCAGCAAGGTGCTTCGTTCCTCACCAATAAATATATCGAAACTGATGCGTCACAATCGTATGTAACCTATCAACCGCTAGGTATTGTGCTGGCAATAATGCCCTGGAACTTTCCATTTTGGCAGGTTTTTAGATGTGCAGCACCTGCAATTATGGCAGGTAATGGCGTTGTGCTAAAGCATGCCTCTAACGTATCGGGTTGTGCTTTGGCCATTGAAGAGGTGATTAACAGTGCTGATATTCCTCAAGGCTTATTTAAAACTCTGCTGCTGTCGAGTAAAAAGGTAGAGAAGCTGATATCCGACAAGAGAATAAAGGCAATATCTCTCACCGGAAGTACTGCAACAGGCAAGGAAGTGGCACTTCAGGCTGCTCAATATTTCAAAAAGTGTGTGCTCGAACTCGGTGGTAGCGACCCATATATTGTGCTTGCCGATGCCGATATCGCACAGGCAGTGGATGCTTGTGTCAAGGGACGTATTATAAATGCCGGTCAAAGTTGCATCGCCGCCAAGCGTTTTATAGTTGAAGAGGCCATCTATCCGCAGTTTGAAGAGCTTTTCGTTGATAAAATTAACAGTTATGTTATGGGCGATCCGCTCGACTCCGCATCTCAATATGGACCGTTGGCACGTTTCAACCTGCGTGAAGATATGATGCGACAAGTGGCCAACAGCATCTCTAAAGGAGCACATCTGCTCACCGGAGGAATTCTTCCGGAGATGACGGGTGCCTACTATCCTGCTACGGTTCTTTCTAACGTGATGCCGGGAATGCCTGCCTATAGTGAAGAGATTTTTGGCCCGGTGGCATCCATCATTAAAGCAAAAGATATAAACGAAGCTATTAAACTTGCCAATGACACCACTTTCGGACTGGGGGCCGCTATTTTTACCGGTGATGTGGAGAGAGCTAGAACTATTGCTGAGAAAAAACTGGAGGCTGGCTGCTGCTTTATTAACGATTATGTGAGAAGCGACCCCCGACTACCCTTTGGTGGTACCAAAGATAGCGGCATGGGGCGTGAATTATCGCTATACGGATTATTGGAATTTGTTAACATTAAAACAATATACGTAAGGTGAGTCAGGTAACAAAAGCATTGGGCAAGATGGCCGACTGGTGCGCTAGGCAGGAGAGGTGCATATATGATGTGCGCCGTAAGCTTGACTCCTATGAACTGTCAACCGACGAAACAGACCAAATTATAGAGAAACTCATTAACGATAATTACCTTAATGAAGAACGATTTGCGACATATTATGTAAGAGATAAGTTTCGATTTAATGGCTGGGGACGTATCAAAATAAGATGGAATCTAGCTCAGAAAAAAGTGAGTGCACAAATCATTCAGCTTGGGTTGGATGAAATTAATGATGATGAATACATTGAAAAACTCACCGACTTGCTTTCGCAAAAAATGAAATCGGTAAATCAGAAAGATAAGTATCAACAAAAAGCAGCACTGCTAAGATTTTCTCAATCAAGAGGTTTTGAGTACGATTTATCATTAAATATTATTGACAGACTTATGGTAAATCAGTGAAAGTGCATATTTGTGAAAATATTATTGGCTAGTGTTATTGAATGGTGTATAATTTTTACTATATTTATGATACACAACTTTAAAACAACTAAATAACAATAGATGAAAAATTATATACTGTTATTATTATTGTTCATAACGGCAATTGCCGGTGCTGCTCCTAAAAAGCCTAGCTGGGTTAAACAGCGTCCTATAGATAATGACTACTATATAGGCATTGCCTTTAGCATGAAAGAGGGTAAAGCTACAGATTACATGCAGGATACCCGGGCTAGGGCACTTCGTGAACTTGCATCGGAAATAAAAGTTACTATTTCGTCCAACTCACTTTTGCATCAGGTAGAGAATAATACCGATTTCTTTCATAATTACGAGTCGAAAATTAACTCCTCAGTATTTCAAACCCTCGAGGGGTATGAAATTGAGACTTGGGAAGATAAAAAAGAGTATTGGGTGATGGCTCGCCTATCGAAAAAGAAATACCTTTTGCGGCAACAGATGAAACTGGATCAGGCAAAGATGAATTCATCAATGTATGTGGATGAGGCAAGAAAACTTGAGGCCAACAACCAACCCTACAATGCACTTGAGGCATGGCTGCAAGGGGCATTGGCATTGCGCAATGTGCTTGAATCAGACCTTACTCATCGCACAGTTAACGGAACAGTCGATTTGGGTGTAGAGATACAGCGAGGAATCAGAGATTTGCTATCTAAAATTACAATTCAACCATCTAATGATACCTATTCTGTAGGACGTGCAGGAGTGGCCAATATCGACCTTGTGGCAACAATCGGTTATGCCGGGCCTACAGGAAATATGAATCCTTATGGTATTCCCGTTAAATTTAGTTTTTTATCGGGCACAGGTAATCTCAAAGAGAGTGCAACCAGTAATTATGACGGATTTGTAAGTACTTCAATATCAAATCTGGGCACCGGAATTAAAAGACAGCAAGTAGTAATGGAGCTGGATGTGGCGCCGTTATACTCGCATTTTGAGGATAATGAACCACTGTGGCAAATCTTTATGGGTAAAACACCGCTTCCACATGCCACAGTTTTAATAGAACTTGAGAAAACAGTTGCTTATCTGGATATCAATCCTATATTTTTCAATAATAAAGAGGTGTGTAAATCACTGAGTAAGGATGTTAAAGCAACATTGGCACAGAGCTTTTTTAAGTTTACCAACAATAGCGAGACTGCGCAATATGGTGTTAAAATAGTGCCGTCGATATCGCGTAATGAGGTAAAAACTGGTGTTGGTTACTCTGTTTACATAGTGTACATGGATTTGGAAATCAGCATTACCGAACTTGATACTGGTTATGAGCTGTTTAGTCATCATATTTCAGGGGTAAGAGGGTTTCAACCAGGCAGTTACGAACATGCAATTAATGCAGCTTGCAAAACTTTATCACAACAATTTAACGATGAAGTAATACCTGCAATTGAACAACTCAACCTATAATGGTTAGTTTTTACTGATGACTTACAACATTATCATTAATTATATTGTTGTATATCATATTGAGAGTCAACAAGGATGATGAATCATAAAGAGCAGAGTGAAAATAGTGCTGGAGGGCATAAAATAAGGCTTCCCAGATTGTTGAAGGTTTATCTCGATAGGGATTATCCAGAGCAAATAAAGGCTCGGTTGATTTACTACATCTATATAACTGCCATAACATCAACGTTGTTGGCTCTATTGTTGACCTATGCCAATAACTCAGCAATGGGTTTCCCTTCTGCCACGTTGCTTCTCAAACTTATAAGTGAGTCAATCACTACCGTTGTTTTATCTTTCTTCTTTTTCAGTTTCTTAAAAGGACGTTATACTCTTTCTGCCATTTCGGTAATCGTTATTTTGCAGCTTCAAATTTGGTTTTTGATGTATCTTGAAAATCAAAGCGTAACGTCATTATATAGAATTTTCGTGCATCTACTGGCGGTGAACGCAGTAACTCCTATACTATCAAAAAATGAAGGAAAAACCATAATAGTGTTTCTATTGTCTAATATTTTTCTTTTGTATATAACCGCATTTCATGTTCATGCCGATCTATTCACGTCACTTCCCGAGCAGCTACTCTTCTTTGCCACAACTACTATTTCCATTATCTTTGTGGCAGTAATAGGTGTTAATATATTCTCTATCAATAAATTATCTTTACTTTATGTGGGTGAGAAACTTGAGCTGCATAAAATAATGGAGGCCGAACTGGCAAATAGCGAAAAGAAGTATCGCGAAATGGCCGACCTGCTTCCTCAAAGCATATTTGAACTTAGGAATGATGGTACATTAAGCTACATCAATAAAAATGGCCTTAAGATGATAGGCTATAAAAAAGAAGAGGTTGATAGTAATTTTAATTTTATTAATATAATTGCACCTGAAGATAGGGAGTTAATGGTTGAAAATGTTCGAAAATTTTTTATTACCGGACGAAATTCATCTCATATCTATATGGGCATAAGGAAAGATGGGAAGCGCTTTCCGGTTCGTTTTAGCTCTTCTATTATTCAAGAAGATGGCGTGGTAACAGGCTTGCGCGGCATAGGCATTGATATATCCGAAGAGCGCGAAGCAGAAGAAGCAATGCGGGACACTCTTCAGCTTTTTCGCACTATCATTGAGTTTGACCCCCTACCCATAATGCTCTATAATTCAAAAGGGCATATATTAATGATTAATAATGCCTTCAAGAAGGTAACGGGCTACTCCTATTCTGATATTACACGCGATGATGGTATTCGATTGAAAGATTTGATTCCACCGGATGCTTTGGCGGATATTAATACTAAACTGGAAAAAAGTGGCATTGTTGAAAATGTTGAGGTACGCACCTACAAAAAAAACAGTAAAGGGCTCGACATTCTTTTCTATTGCAAAAATATTTCTATAAAAGGCAAGCAGGTATCGCTAAGTACCTTTATAGATAACACCGAAATGAAACGAAATGAGTTGGAGTTGGAGTATTATCGTGACGATCTTGAGCGACTGGTGCTTGAGCGTACCGAGGAGTTGGCAGTGAGTAATGATGAGCTGCAAATTGCTAACAACATCCTTAGTCAGCAACGAAAAGAGCTTCAAAAAGCAATTGAAGAACTTCGAAATACTGAAAAACAACTCTTTATTGCCGATAAAATGGCTTCATTGGGTATGCTGGCAGCAGGCATTGCCCATGAAATAAATAATCCGCTCAACTTTATAAAGGGTGGTATTTATGGACTTGAGTCGTTTTTTCACGATAATCTGCCTGCCGAAAAACAAGAGGAGGCAATGCCTCTTATTATTGCTATTGATAGAGGAATTGACCGAGCTGCGGATATCGTTAAGAGCCTCAATCGATTCAATAGGCAGACCGACAATAGGACAGAGGAGTGCGACTTGCATGCAATTATTGATGACTGCCTTATTTTGCTTGACAATCAGCTCAAGAACCGCATTGAAGTGGTGAAAAGATTTGAGGCACAACAACATACCTTCTACTATAACCAAGGACGTATAAACCAGGCTATGATTAACCTGCTCGCCAATGCGGCTCAGGCAATAGATGGTGAAGGAAAAATCACTATCATTACTTCAAATCAAAATAATTCACTAATTTTGTCAATTGTAGATACAGGTAGTGGAATAGACGAAAAATATATGAACCATATATTTAATCCGTTCTTTACAACCAAAGAACCAGGTAAAGGAACAGGACTAGGTTTGTCTATAACATTTCAGATTGTGAAAGAGATGGATGGAGAGATTGAGTATAACTCAATGCCGGGAGAGGGAACAACAGTCACTGTGAGAATACCATTAAAATTGAATAAGAATGAATGATAAAGCGACCATTTTATACATTGATGATGAGCCATTGAACATTATGCTTTTTAGCGTTAATTTTAAAAAGCAGTTTAATGTTATCACTGGCACATCCGGTATGGAGGGTCTTCAACTTTTAGAGAAGAATCCCGATATTAAATCGGTGATAAGCGATATGAAAATGCCGGGAATGAATGGTATTGAGTTTATTACAAAGGCTAAAAATATATATCCTAATATAAATTATTATATTCTCACAGGATATGATATAACACCAGAGATGCAGGGAGCATTGAATAAAAAGCTTATAAATCAATATTTTAGCAAGCCGGTTAACTTTAAAGAGATAGAGCAAACCATTGTGAGTGAAATGTAAAAATAAAACCCGGCAATTCTTTTTAAATGCCGGGGTTTTATTTATAAATATATTTTGTTATCGGGTTAACACTCCAATTTCCCCCATCGATATCCAATCTTCGTTAAGGATGCCTTTACGACTTTGAAATTTGAAGTAACGTGCTTCAATAGGTTTAGCAAACCGCACATCTTGATGTACCGGGCTGTTGAGCATATTATCAAACATCCCATTGGTAATTATTGACTGCCATGACTTACCATCCTTACTCACCAGAAAGTCATAACGGTCAATGGTGCCGCTTTTGTTTCCATCACTTCGCGGTGTATAGCTGAATCCTGTAAGTTTATGCGACTTACCCATATCAACCGATATAAAATGCGGATGCTTAACTTTTGGGTTGCTCCATTGCGAGTGCCACATCGTAGATAGGTCATCATCAATAGCTTTTTCGGCCTCGTAGCCTGCCACATAATCACTGCAATCCACCACTTTCCAGTTCTTTTTGCTGATGTCAAAATTCTTGGTTACCACACTTCCTGCCATGGTGAAGTGATTGATGAACGACCGTGCCTTTACCGTTCCGCCCTCTTCCATCTCAAACGGCTTAACAAAAACTGTAGATTCGGCGGTAGGTTCACTGCCATCAGTGGTATAGGTAATCACTGTTGATGGCAAATCGGTAGAAATGGTTACTTCACCACTTTTTTTACGACTAATAACGGGGTCGGTGAGTAATTCGGGGGCTTTATAGAGTGCAAATTCCGAAATAAGTGCTCCGTCCCTTGCTTCTTTAATGGTAACTCGCACTTTATCGGTGGTTATGGGGCGACATCTAAGCATCTTTTTATATCCTATGGTTGTTGATGATGCAATTTCACGCCATTCGCCATCCACAAAAGCATCTATTGTAAAAAACTCAACACTTTGTCCGCCAGTAATATACTCTTGGAGTGATATTACATCAAACTCCTTCTCTGCACCCAGATTATACTCAATAGTTGCTGGTAATGAAGTAATTTCGACATAGCTTTTTTTATCTCCGTCAATAGTGCGTTGTGCTCCTTTTATACCTGATGCTTTAGCACCTTTAATCATGTTGGCAGCATGCATTGCCTGAATATATTCATTGAACTCCTTGAGTCTTGTCACATCGTTCTCATGTATCAATCCGCGACGGTCGGGCGGTACATTCAGCAGCAATACAGCATTGGCACCCACAGAGTTGAAGTAGATATCCACCAGTTTTGTGAGTGATTTTACATGGTTATCCTCTTCGGCATGATAGAACCAACCCGGACGTATCGACACATCCACCTCTGCAGGAAACCAATATAACTGATCGGCCTTGGTAACTAATGCACGGCTTCCTAAATCGGCTGATGTAGCATCGAGCCCCATTTTTTTATTGTTTGCCACGCCTTCAGGCAACCCATCAGGCGCATAAGGAGTTACGCTCCATTCGGTCTCTCTACCATATCCCGACTCGGTACCTACCCAGCGCACGTCACCACCCATAATGGCGCCTACTGCATTGGGTTGCAGCTCATCAATGGTTTTATATATTCTTGCCCAGTCATACTCCTGTTTCTTACCATTGGGACCTTCGCCATTGGCACCATCGAACCACACCTCGTCAATATCGCCATACCATGTAAGCAGTTCGGTAAGCTGCTCAATAAAGAAATCGTTATATCCTTGATAATCACCGTAGCAAGCTGCATTTCTATCCCATGGTGAGAGGTAAATACCAAATTTCAGCCCTACTTCATCGCAAGCATCTTTAAGTTCGCGCACCACATCGCCTTTGCCATCTTTCCAGGGTGATGACACTACCGAGTGGGTGGTGGTTTTGGTTGGCCACAGGCAGAATCCGTCATGATGCTTGGCAGTAAGTATTACGAGCTTCATGCCACCATCCTTTAATGCTCTAGCCCACTGACGTGCATCAAGCTCTGAAGGATTAAATATTTCGGGCGACTCTTTACCATCGCCCCACTCATGCCCCGTAAAAGTATTTACAGTGAAATGCACAAAAGCTGTCATCTCAAGTTCTTGCCATGCAAGCTGTTGCGGTGTTGGCACCACATGAGCCGATAGCCTCACCTTTTCATCATCAGAAGTGCCATCGGCAAAAACCAGATGTTTAACATACGCCTCGCGACTGTTGCCATCACATGAAGGAAGCAACAGTAGGAGACCTAGTGTTAAAAGTTGAATGAATCTATGTTTCATATCCATTATGTTAATATTCAATTTGTTGTACAGATGTTGGTCCGGTAAACAGCTCCTCATTAAGTTGATCGAGAATTGGGTAATCGATACCGCTTAACTTATCTTGCCACATCTTAAGCATCTCAAACACAATCACTTCATTTTCTCCTTTCTTGAGCCATGGAGCAGGTATATATAGAGTTTGTTGTGGTCCTACCTGCCAGTAACGGCCTATATGATGACCATTAACCCAAACGCTTCCTTTGCCGAAGTTACTCATATTCAGGTAAGTATCACCCATATCGGTAACTGTGAAAGTGCCTTTGCGTACTATCGGCCACTCATATCCGCTGTTGTTGTCGGGTTTTACAAATTCAAGATTATCAAGCGATTCAAACGGGTAACCGTACATCTCCCAGCCGGTGAGCTCTTTACCATCAAAATATACTGTTTCAGTAATTCCTTTTCGGTTATCGGCAAGGAAAGTTCCAAAATTCAGCCTGCCTAAGTTTTCGATGAATAGGGATAGTTTGGTGCCATCAGAAGGCGATGTTACATATATAGAGTCGAGGTTAGTGCGACGATCCACCAGTCCAACACGCTTGTTATTAATAAGCACTATCCCGTAATCGCGAAGCTCCTTGATTTTCAACCATCCTTTACCTTTAGGCAGTGTGGTTTCATAAAGCACGTAACCATAACCCTGATCGAGATCCTCGAAGCTAAGTGGCTTATCCGATTTCACCACTGCCGGGCGGTGATTCTCGATAAACGAAACCTTGTCGAGCTTAAACGGCTCAACATTAACCGCTTTCTTGGGTGCTGGCACTTCAGGAATTACGTAATCGGCAGGATGGTATTTTTTAACCATATCGCGATAGGCAAAATATTTTGGGGTTGCATTACCCGCTTCATTAATTGGAGCATCGTAGTCATAGCTCTGTGTTTGAGATTGATAGGGCATGTAGGTGTCGTAATTGGCACCATTCATAAATCCGAAATTTGAGCCACCATGCGCCATATACATATTTAGTGAAATATTATTCATAAATATTGTGTCGAGGTGGGTTATAAACTTCTCAACCGATGAAGTGTGGTGTTTTTTTGCCCAAACATCAAACCATGCAGGATACCACTCCGATACGAAATATGGCCCTCCTCCATTTATGCGATCCTGGGTTTCAATCACATCCTTCGATTTCATTCCCCCATTCACGGCAGCATAAAGTCCTTCGAGGTGACCATTGTCAATTGTGTATGGTGGGTCGCAAGTAAATAGCTCGCACGTGAAACCAGCCTCGCGGAAAATATCCCTATTGATGGCAAGATACTCCTTATCATCACCATAAAATCCATATTCATTCTCGATTTGCATCATAATTATAGGGCCACCATTCTCAATAAGCAGTGGAGATAACTGTTTGCCAAGTTGCATTACATAGTTTCTGTATGCATCAATAAATCGAGGATCTTTACTTCTAACCGCTAAATCTTTCTCCTTGAGCAACCACCACGGATAGCCGCCAAATTCCCATTCGGCACACACATAAGGGCTGGGACGCATCATTACCCACAGACCTTCTTTCTGTGCAAGACGCACAAATTCAGCAATATCGGCATTTCCGCTAAAATTATATTCACCTTTATGTGGTTCGTGAACGTTCCAGAACATATAGATACTTATGGAGTTCATGCCCATGGCCTTAACCATTTTCAAACGATCCTGCCAATATTCGCGCGGAATACGTGAAGGGTGAATCTCGCCCGAGAAGAACTGGATTGGCTTCTCATCAATAAGGAAATGTCCGTCGGCAATTCTAAATGTGTGCTTCGTTTCCTTACACGATGATGTAAGCATCATCAATATAAGCAGTAAAGCCACCGTCAGAGAACTAATAATTTTCATAATGAAATCAGTAATATATTTATTTAAACACTTAATTTACTTCTCATTTTCCAAATAGTCAATAGCCTAAAATAATTGATTACTATCTTGATTATTAAGGATATGATTATGCATAGCAAGGTCTTGTCTAAGTTAAATATTGGGACTAAGATTTGGGTTAAAATTTGATTTGTTAAAGATAGTATAAATCGAGTTATTTCATAATATATTACTTAATAATGTTTAAATACAGCTATTAAAGATGTAGGTATTAACAAAAGTGGATAATAAGGGTAGAAAATTAAACAAAAAAGAGGGAAATAGCCGTTGCTAAATCCCTCTTCCTAACCTAACCCAAATCTATGAAAAAATCTAAAAAGTAAACTTCAATATTTGTGCCAAAAATTACCACTAATGCCATTTTTGATGAAAATATTTTCAAATAACTAATATTTTATTTGCTTTTTGTCCTGTGTTATCAATATTGATGTTTCTTTTTCTGATAATAAACAATAGAACTTTTTCTATTTTTTGTGGTTTAACTGGTATTACATCATTATTTGTTGAAATTTTCTCAATTATATTTGTTTTAAAATAATAGCTATGCTCTGTATATATCACGAATCAACCGATCCTTACTTTAATATTGCCACTGATGAGTATATTTTGAAATACCTGAAGGAGGATTGTTTTATGCTTTGGCGCAATGATAATGCCATAATAGTGGGGAAATATCAAAATACGCTTTCTGAAATAAATTACGATTATGTAAAGGACAATAATATTGCTATCGTACGGCGCATGTCGGGAGGTGGAGCTGTGTATCATGATCTTGGAAACCTTAATTTTTCATTTGTAAAATCGGGCGCAGATACAGGATTGACTGATTTTGAGGATTTTACCAAGCCAATAGTTGATGTTATAAGGAAATTGGGTGCTAATGCCAGTTTTGGTGGCAAAAACGACCTTATGATTGATGATAAAAAGATTGCTGGAAATGCAGCCCATCGCTACAAAGATAAAATTCTGCAACATGGTTGCCTGCTTTTCTCGTCGGAAATACGTAATGTGAGCGAGGCATTGAAGATTAATCCCGTAAAATATTCCGGACATGCAGTAAAGTCTGTACCAAAGCGAGTTACAAATATTTCGGAACATATAACCGAGAAAATCACTGTCGAACAGTTTGCACAGGAACTTATGAATCATGTGATTTCAACATTTCCGGGTGCTAAGCTGTATAAATTTACCGATGATGATTTGGCAATTATAAAGAAGCTTCGGGATGAGAAATATGCCACCAATGAGTGGAATTTTGGTAAGTCGCCGGCCTATAATCTTAAAAAGGCAATACGAACCAAAGGAGGTCTTCTCGAGATGAATATTGATGTTAAACAGGGGATTATTCAAAAAATAAGCATTTTTGGTGACTTCTTTTCGGAGCAAGGTGTTGATGAGCTCGAAAAATCATTGGAAGGTGTTGCTCATAATGAAGCTGCTATTCGTGCTGCCTTTGCTACTATAGATTTAAAAAACTACCTAAGCAATATCGAGGTTGATGAGATTGTAGAGGCTATGTTTTGATAGGGTGCTTGCAGTGTTGCTACAAAGAATCCTAGTGGTCAGCGGGAGGTATTTAGGTTCCCGCTGAATACGCAGATTTTTCACCATTAAGAGAGTTAAGGATTTCTTTGCATGAACCTGTTTTTTAACCACAAAGGCACAAAGGGCACAGAGAGCACGAAATGCGATATTCCGTA
>CAZWOA010000074.1:0-15429 GCA_964635545.1 uncultured Marinilabiliaceae bacterium | reverse complement strand
GTGGGGAGAGGAGGATTCGAACCTCCGAAGTCGAAAGACAACAGATTTACAGTCTGCCCCATTTGGCCGCTCTGGAATCTCCCCCCTTTGCTATCAAACCATTGCAACACCACTGTGTTACGGTTTTAAAGCGAGTGCAAATTTAATCCAAATTTTCTAAACTCCAAGAAAAATCTATCATTTTTATTGCTGTAATTGCACCTTCATCACCTTTATTGCCATGTTTTCCACCTGCACGATCGAGTGCCTGCTGCAAATTATCGGTGGTGAGCACGCCAAATATAAATGGTATTGGATAATCAATATTTAGTTGTGCAATACCTTGGGTAACACCGCTACACACATAATCGAAGTGGGGCGTATCACCTTTAATTACACATCCCAGACATATAACCGCATCATATTCAACGGTATCGGCCACCATGCGTGCACCGGCTATCAGTTCGAAACTGCCTGGAACATGCTTCACCAAAATATTCTCTTCTTTGGCTCCATGCTTCATCAACGTGTTGACAGCTCCTTGCGCCAAAGCACCTGTTATGTTGTAGTTCCACTCCGAAACCACTATTGCAAACCTCATATCTGCTGCCGACGGCACTGTTGACGCATCATAATCGGAAAGATTTTTTAAACTTGTTGCCATAACTGTTATTTTAGATAAAAAGAAAGAGGCTGCCAAAAAAGACAACCTCCAATATAATATAAAAATATGATATTATCAATTCTGAGTCATCAGAGCACGAGTAAGGTATTTATCAACCTGACGAGCCTCTGCGCTTGTCTGATATTCATCTTTAATAGTTTGATAAGCTTTCACAGCCTCACTATTTTTACCGGTTTCTTCGTAAAGCATGCCCAACTTCATAAGGTAATATGGAGCTGTAAGGTCATTCTTCACATTAGAAGCCTTTTTGTAAAGTGATATTGCTTTATCTTTATTTCCACTCTCAAGATATGCATCGCCTGTGGCACCGACAGCTATAGCCGATAGAATCTCTTCATTGGTAGAGAATTTCTCAAGGTGTTTAATAGCATTTTGATGTTCGCCAAGGTTAAGATAGCAAATACCTGCATAATAATGAGATAGTTTACCGGCCTTTGTAGAACCGAAGTCATCAATTATCTCAAGGAATCCGGCATTGGTACCGTCACCATTAAGAGCCAGTTTAAAGCTATCGGCTTCAAAATAGTGCTGAGCAAAAAACATCTCACTTTGAGCTTTTTTCTCGCGTGGTTGAAACACCAATTTTTTAAATCCCCAAAAACCACCTACCACAACAATGATGGCAAGTGCTACAATAGAAATAATCTTTTGATTATCCTCAATAAATTGCTCCGAACGGGTAAGGGCACTCTCTACATTCTCGAACCCGGCATCATTGTTTTTCTTATTTTGAGCCATGCTATCTTTAGTTTTTTTATTTCAACATGCAAAAGTAACTATTTTAACAAATAATCAAAAAGATAATTCATTTTTTGAAACCCTTATTTGTTATCTGGGCAAAGATAATCATTCCATCGAATAAACATCTTTTAGTGAAGGCAAAAAATAATAGCAGTTAGGTTTTAGCTTTTGGCGATTAAATGTTAGTTAATGATTAATGATTAATGGTTAATGGCTATTAGCTAGTGGCTAGTGGCTAGTGGCTATCAGCTATCAACTATCAGCTATTGGCTATCAACTATCAGCTATTGGCTAGTGGCTAGTGGCTATCAGCTATCGGCTAATGCATTCTTTTTCTTCACCCTATCCGACACAAGGAATATTGCAGGCTTACCCGAAAGTGGATTATTTACGGTGACAACAACCGTTTTATACACCTCTTCAATATTGGTGTAAGTGAGTACCTTACTGGGTGTGCCTTGCGCATAAATGCCGCCACGCTTCATAAGCACAAGGTAATCGCAATACTCTGCAGCAAGGTTAAGATCATGAATAACAATGAGTACCGTTAATTGTAGTTCTTCATTTAGCTGCTGAATAAGGTTAAGAATATGCGACTGATGGGTAATATCAAGATGTGATGTGGGCTCGTCCAAAAGTAGCAGGTCGGGCTCCTGCGTGAGGGCACGGGCTATGGCTGCCAGCTGCTGCTCGCCACCGCTCAACTGACTGAGCATCTTATCTTTAAGGTGCCATACGCCGGTAAGTTCCATGTAGTAACGTGCTATTTCCATATCCTTATCCGACTCAAAGAACTGGAACAGCTCCTTGTATGGCATTCGCCCCATAAGCACATAATCGCCCACACTGATGTCGGCCTGCTCAATATGTTGCGACACTACGGCCACTCGCTGAGCTTTAAGCCTGTTTTTCATCCCGTTAAGTGGTTCTCCCTGAAGAAGAAGCTCACCTTCGCTAAGTGGCAAATCACCAAGAAGCCCCTTCAGAAGTGTAGATTTCCCCGAACCGTTGGGACCAATGATACCGGCCAGCATTCCTTTTTCAATTGAAAACGAAATTCCCGATATTTTGAACGACCCAGGATAGCCACATGAGAGATTTCTTATACTAAGCATCAGCAAATCAATAATTTATTTATGTTTTCAGGCATATCTTTTTTTTCGGTTTTGCATCATCACACCAATGAAAACCACACCACCTGCAATACCAGTAATCACCCCGATGGGCAGTTCGTTGGGTGCGATAACTATGCGCGACAAAGTATCGCATATAGCAAGAAATGCAGCACCACCAAGGAATGAGCCTATCAGCAGCATACGGTGGTCATTGCCACCGATCATGCGCACAATATGTGGAATTACCAATCCCACAAAGCCTATTATTCCGGCAACGGCAACACTTACGCCCGTGAGCATGGAAGCCGTGAAGAACAGTATCCGCACCGAACTTTTCACGTTTAGCCCCAGGTAGCGGGCCTTACTCTCGCCAAGTCTGAGGGCATTTAGCGTATGAACAAAAATATATGAGACAACCAATCCTGTCAGCGCAACCGCCATCGACATTATTACAAGTCTGAAATCGGGCTGATCGAGCGAGCCCATGGTCCAGAACATGATGTGGTTCATATTGTCTCGTGTGGTGATGCTCATCATCAGCATCATCAGTGCCGAAGCCACAAAACTGATCATAATACCCACAAGCAGCATATTGTGAATATTGATACCACTGCGCATACGGCTGAATGTAAACACCACAAAGATAGTGGCAGCAGCACCCATAAAGCCGAAGAATGGCAAAGTGATGAAACCCAGCGTTTGCACCAATCCTGCCACAATTGCCAACGACACGCCCAAAGCTGCACCGCCTGAAATGCCTAAAGTATAGGGCTCTACAAGCGGATTACGGAAGATGCCCTGCATCACGGCACCGGCCAGCGACAGTGAGCCACCCACCGACATTGCCAGCAAGATACGCGGTAAACGTATGTGCATCAATATCATATACTCCATACTTTCGGGGTCGGAAATAATATTGGGCAGATCAAAAACAGATATTGACACCTCACCGGTTGATAATGACCATATTACTGCCGATATCAGCACCACAATCATTATAAGCAGGGTTAACGACCACTTTAACGAACGACTCATCCCTACCAATTAATTATTTGAAGTTCCGTAAAGCTCATCGGCCAGAATGCCAAGCGTCTTAGTGAAGAAATATGGAGTGGGACAGCACGACTCATCAGCACTCACAATTATGATACGATTATTTTTAACGGCCGGCAACTGTTTGAAAAGCTTCCATTGGGCAGCCTCTTCATCGCCTACAATTCCCATATCGGTAATGATAATAACATCGGGGCGACTTTTAAGTACATGCTCGCGCGACACAGCACCGCCTTTACCTTCCACAAGTATATTATTTCCACCAAGCATGGTGATAAAATCATTCATATAAGTTCCTGGAAGAACTCCAAAAAGCGGCTTTGCTCCTATTTCGAAGAAAATATTATAGCCCGTTTTATTACTTACCCTACTAAGGATGTCATTCAGTTTTGCACGCTCATCAGCCACAATTTGCTGAGCCAACTCCACACGCCCCGTAAGTTTACCCATATCAATCAATTGCTTGCAAATCTCATCGAAATTTCGGGGTGTTGGATATACTACCACATTTAAACCTAACTTACGTAACGAATTGATTACGTTAACACTGGTAAGTTCCATTGCAAACACCACATCGGGCTTCAACGAAACAATTTTTTCGATATTTACATCTATAACAGATCCTACCACATTACTATTATCGGGCTTCACGCCAGGGCAGTAAGTTGTACGTCCCACAATATCGGCATCAGCATTGAGCATCAGCAGATTATATGTTACAGATGGCACCAGCGAAACAATACGTGTTGCCGATGACAATAAGCCAATCAGCAAAAAAGATATAATTATAGAAAAACGCAACATAACCGTAAAAATTTAATTAACAGATATATTGCGGTGCAACACATCCGATATAAAGATGCAAAAGTAAGGAATTAAAAAGCAACAACAAACCATTAATTCCTATTGCATCTATATCAGATTTTGAAAAACGAAATTGCCTTTTTCATCAACTCGGCACTACCTTCAAGCTCTTGGGCTTTAGAAGCCAGCTGCTCACTTGCAGAAGCATTTTGCTGTGTAACACCATTAAGTTGCTGAATAGCATTATTAACCTGCATTGCACCATTATTTTGCTCCATACTTGTTGCTGCAATTTCAGAAATTAGCCCGGTAGTCTCCTCTATTTTGGGGAAAGTCTCTGCTATCAAATCACCGGCTTCATTGGAAAGCGTATAACTCTCTTCGGCCACAACCAAAATCTCTTGAGCAGCAACCCTACTTCTCTCGGCCAGTTTGCGCACCTCGGCAGCAACCACGGCAAACCCTCGCCCATGCTCACCTGCACGCGCCGCTTCAACAGCAGCATTAAGCGCAAGTATGTTAGTTTGTGCTACAATTTCGTTGATAAACTGAATCTTCTCCGAAATATTATTACTTGCCTCCACCGCTTTATGCGACTTTTCGGCCACAATTCGCACACTGTTATAAGCCTCATTAGAAATCTCTTCAGTCTGCGATGCATTAAAACTATTCTGTTCAATATTGGATGATATCTCTTCCATTGTAGATGATATCTCTTCGAGTGAACTGGCCTGCTCATTGGCACCTTCCGAAAGCTGTTGCGATGCACTGCTCACCTGATGACTGGCATTAAGAAGTTTGTCGGAATTATCGCTTACATCAGTAACAATTCTTTTTAGAACTTGGGCAAGATTTGAAAGCGAATTATTTAATGCTGCAAGTTCGTGTGTCTCCTTACTTAGCTCAAAATTTATTGTCAAATTACCTTCTGACAGTTCTTTTACTTGCGATAATGACTTTTCAAGTGGCTTACGTAGCGATTTATTCAGATATGCATATACCAATACACCTACAATAAGATTTACAGGAGTGGTAATAAATTGGGTTGAACCGCCCAAATGAGCCTCGATGGTACTCATAAAACTAACAAAAAGAGTAAAAGCCACAGTTATAAAACTGAACTTAAACATTATCGATTTTTTGAAAATAAGCTTTAGTAAAAACCAAGCAACAGGAATAAATCCCAACAAAACCAATACCTCTGTAACAATAATTCCCATATATTTAATCATCTTTTAGGTTAGACCTTTGCACCTTTACGCAAAAAGTCCAATTATTGTTTCATTTAAAGTATTTATTAACATCGCAACAGATAATTTTATATTTTTGCCTGATGATTTCAGCACCTAATAACAATAAAGCAGAACACGAATTTATTGAGCTACACCGCAATGATGATGTGCGCAAACTAGCACTTACCATTGCCGGCCGCACAGAAATTGACCGCGAATATGTACTTACACAAATTGCAGGCTACCAGGCTACTACAAAAAAGATTCCGTCGTGGAGCAATTCATCACTGATATTTCCGGCACATCTTTCGATGGAGCAATGCTCATCGGAGGCCACTGCAGGCTACAAGGCATCACTATGCAGCGGCAGCTCACTGACCGACCTTACAGGTGGTTTTGGCGTTGACTTTGCATTTATGAGTTCTGCCTTTAACCAATCAACATACGTAGAACAGCAAGAGGTTCTATGCAACATAGCAAATCACAACTTCAACGAACTGAAAATCAACAACTTCTCTGCAATAAACAGCAATGCCAATGACCACCTCGAAACGATGGAGCCACAAAGCTGGATATATATCGACCCGGCACGACGAAACGAAAAAGGTGGAAAAACTGTTCTTCTGGAGGATTGCCAGCCCGACATTACCAAAATTTACGGCCTTCTGATCTCAAAGTGCGACAACTTGATGGTAAAACTAAGCCCAATGCTCGATATTTCGCTTGCACTAAAAGGAATGCCCAAAACAAAGGAGATACATGTGATATCGGTTGATAATGAGTGCAAAGAGCTACTTTTTATTTCTGACAATAGTGCAGATAAACCTATAATAGTACGGTGCGTAAACCTAAATTCATCAAAGAGGGAGCAGATATTCGTTTTTAATCGTGATGATGAGCAAAACGCACAATGCAATTACGCATCATCACCACAAAAATACCTCTATGAGCCCAACAGCTCGGTGATGAAAGCAGGTGCATTTAAGCTTGTTGCCACACATTTCGGGATAGCTAAACTACACCCTCAGAGCCACTTATATACATCAGAAAAGATTATTGATGATTTCCCGGGAAGGGCATTTGAAGTGCTTACAGTCCACACATCATCAAAAAATGATATTAAAGAGCTGAAAAAACTTTCGCCCACTGCCAATATTACCATTCGCAACTACCCGAGCAGCGTAAATGAGTTGCGCAAAAAACTAAACATCAAAGAGGGAGGTAATGACTATCTTTTTGCAACCACACTAAACGACAATAAAAAAGTTATAATCAGATGCAGGAAAACATTGTAATTATCAAACTACTAACTCAACTTTAGCATGAAAAAAAACATTAATTCACGAAAAAAACACCGACACATAAATTAGTTAAAACACTAACAATCAATACTTTCTAAACACTTTCTAAACACTTCCACCCAAACCTCCCAACAGTGAAATGTTCATTTATAGTATATACCCAAAGTTTTTATAATGATGTATTGAAGATAGGAGGGTAAATCTGTCATTGAGACTTTAAAGATTCCTCCCTACGGTCGGAAAGACTTTGCCCATAATTATTTTTTCTAACTATCCTTTAAAAAACCGTCTATCGATAATTGTAGCTACAGTTAAATCGCCAGTTACATTAACCACAGTGCGGGTCATATCCAGAATACGGTCAACTGGCAACACGATTGCCACCCATGCAGGATTTAGCCCAACACTGCTAAGCACCACCATAAGCATAACCACAGCGGCACCAGGCACAGCAGCTGCGCCAATACTGCCCAACAAACATGTAAGCATTATTATCATCATCTGTATAAAAGATAGATCGACCATGTGGATCTGAGCGGTAAAAAGTGCTGCAACTGCAAGATACAGACTACTGCCATCCATATTTATGGTAGCTCCTATGGGCAATACAAAAGATGATACCTGAGGTGAAATTTTCAGGTTTTCCTCGGCACAATCGAGAGTAACCGGTAGAGTGGCAGCACTCGAACTGGATGAAAAAGCAAGTAGTTGTGCCGGTGCAATAGCTCTATAAAACTTTATAATGGAGTGATTTTTAAGAAACAGCTTCTGGTATGCTGGATATACTATTGCTATAACAATGAATAACCCAAGAACTACAGCTATTGCATAGGCACCCAAGCCTTTAAACACCTCGATTATCTTTAAAACATCGTTACCCGTCATATCGTTAATAACCCCTGCCATTAAAGCAAACACAAAAAATGGGGCACCCAACATTATTAAATCCACCATCTTCATCACGATAAGTGCCCCTCCGTCGAAAAAAGCACGTACCACAGCTGTTTTCTCTGACGGCACATAGAGTATCGCTATACCGAATATTAGCCCGAACATAATTATTTTCAACATATTACGGTTATCCGACATGGCAGAGATAATATTATCGGGGAAAAGATCTTCTACAAAACTTAGCGGAGTGGACTCTTTTTGTGCTTTTGCACTCTCAAAAAGTGAACTATCCACATCATAACCAGCTATATAATTAGAAGAATCTTCGTTATTGGAGAATAACAATTTCCCATCGGCAGGCAACTGATTATTAACCATACACCACTGCTCATATTGTCGTCTATTCTCCTTTAATATATTATCATCAACATATTTACCGGGCTTAATCAGCAAACCCATACCCAAACCTACGCAAACAGCAAAAATTGAAGTAGTTATAAAGAGCAAAATAGCCGAAAGCCCTATTCTTCCAAGCTCTTTAGGATTGCCAAGTGAGGCTACACCACTAATTATTGAAAAAATTATAAGAGGCACTGCTATAAGCTTCAGAAGATTGATAAATATTCTTCCCCAAGGAGCTATCCAGTTGGCGGTAAAAGCAGCTAACCCAAAATGGCCTGAGACAACTGCCCATAACACACCCAGCACCAGTCCTGCTACAATCTTAACATGAAGTGGTATCTTCCTCATTATCTATAAGTTTTTGATAGCAGCATCATATCGGCCATCACCATTGCAGCCATTGCCTCTACTATGGGCACTGCACGCGGTAACACACATGGATCGTGACGCCCTTTTACAGTGAGGTCTATCTCATTTCCGGCATTATCCACCGTTTTTTGCTCCTTAAGGATAGTTGCAATCGGTTTAAATGCCACATTAAAATAGATATCCTCACCATTAGATATACCTCCTTGAATACCACCACTATGATTGGTAGTAGTGCGCACTTTATCACCATCCATCACAAAGCGGTCGTTATGCTGAGAGCCAAGCAACGTGGTGCCTTCAAAGCCCGAGCCATACTCAAAGCCCTTAACGGCATTGATGCTAAGCATGGCATGGCCCAGCACGGCATGAAGCTTATCAAACACAGGCTCGCCCCATCCGGCAGGCACATTCTTAATCACACAAGTAATGATGCCCCCCACGGAGTCCTTATCTTTACGCACCTGCTCAATATAATCAATCATCTTTTCGGCTGTTGCGGGGTCGGCACAGCGCACCAAATTATCATCAATAACCGATAAATCGAGCTCGGTGTAGTGCTTATCCACCTTTATATTTCCCACTGCCGATGTATATGCATGAATCGTTACGCCATGCTGTTTAAGCATAAGCCTGGCAACAGCACCGGCCACCACGCGGGCTATGGTTTCACGAGCCGATGACCGTCCACCGCCACGATAATCGCGCATTCCATATTTGGAATCGTATGTATAATCGGCATGCGAAGGTCTGTAGGATGATGCCACATTACCATAATCGTGCGACCGCTGATCGGTATTGCTAACCAGAAATCCGATGGGAGTGCCGGTGGCTTTGCCGTCGAACACACCGCTGAGGATTGTCACCCTATCCTTCTCATCGCGCGGCGTGGTAATTTTCGACTGCCCCGGACGGCGCCTATCGAGTTGCTGCTGAATAAAGTCGAGATCGAACTCCATTCCGGGAGTTACGCCCTCTATTACACCTCCTACCCCGGCGCCATGCGATTCGCCATAGGACATAAGTCGGAAAAGTGATCCAAATAAATTTCCTGCCATCGGTTATTAATTACGAAATACAAATAAAACTAACGATTGTGTTTCAAAAAGAGTAAAAATAAAGAAGAAAACAATAAAATACTAAGATAATGATATTACAATAAAACACAAAAAAAGGGATGATTTAGCCACCCCTCTTTCACGAAATATTATTTTTTTAGCATCCGCAGCCACATCCGCCTGAGCTACAACCTCCGTCATCGCAACCATCGCCACAGCCTACTGCATCGGCAAGCTCGGCATCGGAAGCATCTCTAACAGATAGCACAGAACCGGTAAAGAACAAATCGTCACCAGCAAGCGGATGGTTAAAGTCCATTTTAACATTTTCATCTGTAACTTCAAGCACAATACCATTCATGCGGTGGCCATGGGCATCCATCATAGGTATATTATTTCCCACGGTAAGAAGTCCGTCAGCAATAGCGCCATCAACCTCGAATATATTTTTAGGAAGATCTACAACCGCATCAGGATTTACATCACCATAAGCCTCATCAGCTTTTAGTTCGAATGCGAAATTATCGCCGGCAGCAAGACCTTCGATTTTATTTTCGAACATCTCAATCATTTTACCTGCTCCAAATACAAACTCTAGCGGTGATTCGGCTTCTGTTTTCTCAATAAGCTCACCCTCTTCACCATTGATTCTCAACTCATAAGAGAGAGAAACAAATTTATTTCTGTCAATTCTCATCAAATAACTATTAAATGGATTTAAGAGCACAAGATAACACTCTTTTTTCGTAGTATAAAAGTAATAACCTAAAAAATGCTTGTTAATCATCAATAAATATTGATAATAAAGTAACTACATCACTCAAACGCACATAAACTATGATTTTGGAGGCAGTAATGAAAAACAAATAGCTATTTTTGCAGTGATTTATCATTAAATAAAGTACAGAAGAAATGCAAAATAAAGTAATCATAATCACAGGAGCATCATCGGGGATAGGCCTTGCCTGCGCACGCGAGTTTGCCCACAGAGGCGCCAAATTGGCACTGGCAGCCCGCAGCATAGAGAAGCTTGAGGAGGTTAAACAAGAGTTTGCCACACAAGGAGTGGAGGCCATTGCGGTGCAGTGCGACGTAAGCGTTGAGGATGACTGCCGCAGACTTATCGACAGTACAGTTAAGGCTTTTGGCAAAATAGATTTACTCATAAACAATGCAGGGCTATCGATGAGGGCTGCATTTGCCGATACCGACCTGTCAGTATTAAAAAGGCTGATGGACGTTAACTTCTGGGGCACAGTATATTGCACCAAATACGCACTACCATGGCTCCTAAAAACCAAAGGCTCGGTAGTGGGCATATCATCAATAGCAGGATTTATAGGATTGCCGGGCCGCACAGGCTATTCGGCATCAAAATTTGCAATGCACGGATTCCTTGAGACATTACGCACCGAGAACCTAAAAACAGGACTGCATGTGCTTATTGCTGCCCCTGGATTCACTGCATCCAACGTGCGCAAGGCGGCATTAACAGCCGATGGCAGTAACCAGGGCGAGACTCCACGTGCCGAAGATAAAATGATGAGTGCCGAAGAGGTGGCTGTGCATCTCGCTAAAGCAATTAAAAAACGCAAACGCACGCTGATACTTACATTTGTGGAGGGAAAATTAACCGTGTTCCTAAGCAAATGGTGGCCATCATTGGTTACTCGACTATCATACAATCATATGGCTAAAGAGCCCGACTCACCATTCAAATAACTAATTATCAAACAAATAACATATACAAATGCTTGAGAGCACAATGAAATTCAGGGTGCGCTACGCCGAAACCGACCAGATGGGCATAGTGCATCATGCCAACTACCCGATATACTACGAAATGGGGCGCACAGAGATGTTTCGAAATATAGGGCTTCCTTATGACGAAATGGAGAGAAGAGGTATAATATTGCCACTCATAGATTTACATTGCAACTATAAACGTTCGGCGTATTATGATGAGGAGCTGACACTTATTACACAACTGCGCGAACTACCTACTGCCCGCATCCGTTTCGATTATATTATAAGAAACGGAAATGACGAGGTTATTAATGAGGGTTATACCACATTGGTATTTATGGATGCCGAGAAACGACGCCCCATGAGAATACCGCAAGACATTGATGACGAGCTAGTTCAATACTTTACTCCAAAAAAGAAATAATATCCGTCAATAAGATATTAGGGTGATAATCTGCACACGGGTTGTCACCTTTTTTTATTTCAGAAACAAAGGAAATAGCAACTTAGAAAAGGTACTGCTTAACCAACAGAGTAATAAGAGCAATTATTACAAGACTAACGATAGCGCCTCCGGCAATTTTATTTATCCAATATAGGCGGCGCAAATTTATTTTACGGCGAAACAGACCAACCAACGAAGTGAGAGTAAGCCACCAGAGCGATGCACCTATAAACACACCCCCAACCATAAGCAGCTGACTGCCAAGTCCTTTATTACCACCTACCAAACTAAAGGCTGTTATAAATAAAAATATGGCAAGGGGGTTGGCTATTGTGATAAAGAAAGTAGATGCAAAATCCTGCATCAGGTCAGTATTTTTTTTCTTCTGCTTACGTAATTGTACTACAGGATTACTTCTAAATATCTTAACCCCCAGGAAGATAAGAACCGTAGCACCAGCTAATTGCAACCAAAGCATCTGAGCCTCAATAACATCAAGCACAAACGACAAGCTAAAACCAGCCACCACAGCATAAATAGTATCAGATAGTGCAGCCCCAAGGCCACTTACGAAACCCGACATGCGACCTCTGTTAAGAGTACGTTGAATACACAAAACGCCGATAGGTCCAAGGGGAATCGATGCAGAAAACCCAACAACAATACCATTAAACAGATAGATAAGACTCATGAGTTTTCGTGCTTTTTTATTTTATATGGTGCTCAACTTCTTCGGGATGCAAATTTAGTAAAACAAATGGAGAATCACCAAAAAGAAAGAGGCGTAATATTAAACAATAAAACATCTATTGCTGCCAATTTGCTTAATGTTACTCCAACATCTTATTGATAAGCTTAACCATATCGGTAAATTCCTGATCGTTGTAAAGCCTGGTAAGCATCACTATACGGCCATCCCTATCCACTATCACATTGCGGGTAACACCTGCCTTGGGATGGGCAAACAGCTCGAAAATACGAGAACCGGCATCGGGTATCAGCGGATATGTAACGCCGGTTGACTGGGCAAACTTAGCCGCCACTTCGGCAGTTTCATCTTTATCGAGCCCCAACAGAGCAAAATCTTTATTGTTTTTATGTTTCTGCCAAATTTCACTCTCGATGTGCGGCATCTCCTTACGACACACACCACACCAGCTCGCAGTAAATTGCAGCATTACAACCTTGCCACGCAAGTCGCTCATTTTAAGCTTAGAACCATCGGCTTTAGTAATTGTAAAATCGGGCACCATATCTCCCACTTTTACAATATAGCCTCTATCTTCACCCTCTGACGATTGGGCTGAAGCATTAACATTGCCAGCAAATATCATCATCAATAAAACATAAAATACTGCTCTCATAAAAACAATTTAATACCCAAAAGTACTAATTTAATTTTGGAATAAATAAACAATAAAAAAAGCCGCGCAAAATAACGTGGCTCTTTATCATTTTAACCGGTTCTACTATTTAGAAATCAGGTTTATATCATTCATTAACTGATCTTTATATGACTTACCGATAGGAATAACCTTTGTGCCGGACTCACTTCTAATAACCACCGAATTATCTTCGATAGATTTAACTTTAGTCATATTTACAATAAACGAGCGATGCACCCTTATAAACCTATCGGCGGGCATCTTCTCGGCAATAGATTTCATAGTGAAATGAATAGTATATTTTTCTTTGAAAGTATTCACAACTACATAATTTTCAAGGGCTTCAACCCAAAGAATATCATCAAATTTAACCCTTACCAGCGAGTTATTATTCTTTATAAATATTTCGGTACTCTCTTTTGAAAGAGTATCTTTTTTATCGAATCTCTCTTTTACTCTATTTATTGATTTTATGAAACGGGCATAATTCACCGGCTTCAGCAGGTAGTCGGTCACATCATATTCATACATCTCAAGAGCATATTTCTCTTGCGATGAGTATATAATTACCTGTGGCAGTTCATTGAGCGACTTAAGAAAGTCAATACCGCTCATCTCGGGCATTTCAATATCCAGAAAGATAATATGGACTCTCTCTGCATCGGGTATAGAGATTTTATTGATAGCTTCCACTGCACTATCATAAGACCCAACAAGATTCAGTCCTTCCGTTCTATCTATAAAATCTTCAATTATTCTGGTTGAAAATTTATCGTCGTCAATGATTACACAATTCATACCTATATTATTTTCTTCAAAAATATAAAAAATCCTTAAATTATTTGACAAAACTACAAAATAAAGTTTTAAACGCCCTTTACATTGTGTTTAAAATTCAAGATATTCAAATGAAAATTGATTTACAAATTTTCAACCTCCTTTTAAGAACCTTTTTACAATAAGATCTGATCTTTTTATGCTTTTCTGCAGCCACTCTAGTAGTAACTCTTCTTTTTGCTGATGAGGGATTAAAAAATCGACCTCTTCACTTTTTAGTTTTTCAATAAGTTGGTGCACAATAATAGCTGCACACACCGATAGATTAAGGCTTTCGGTAAATCCGGCCATGGGTACTTTTAGATACTCATCGGCATTATTAATTGCATAATCGGAAATTCCCTCGCGTTCATTGCCCATTACTATTGCAAATTTTCCTTTCATAACATCAAAATCGGGCAAATCGATATCATTTGCGTGAGGTGATGTTACCACAATTCTATACCCTTGCTCACGTAGATGGCTAAATGCCGCGGGGGTGTTGAACTCCTGCTCTTTATGCCTCTTTACGGTGAGCCACTTATAAGAACCACGCACCACATCGGGGTTCACCTTATATGGATTTCTGTTTTCGATAATATGCACATCCTGCACGCCGAAGCATTCGCAAGTTCTGAGCACTGCATTGGCATTCTGTGACTGATATATATCTTCGAGCACCATTGTAACATACCGGGTTCGCTGGCTCAGCACATTCTCTATTTTATCCAGTCGCTCGTCAAGCAGAAAACCTTTAAGATGATTAATCAACTCAATATTTGCCATTTGATTAAGCTATAAAAATAAAAAGAGGTGAATGTTAACACCCACCTCAAAAATTTCGTGATTGTTAAAATCAATTAACAGAGTCATTAAGTTCGCTACCTGCTTTGAATTTAACAACTTTCTTGGCAGCTATAGTAATTTCTTTTCCGGTCTGTGGGTTGCGTCCTGTGCGGGCACTTCTCTCACTTACTCCAAAAGAACCAAAGCCAACAAGAGCAATTTTGTCATTGTTTTTAAGGGCCTCGCCAGTAACTTTAATGAAAGCATCAAGTGCTTTTTTTGAATCAGCTTTAGTTAGACCTGATTCTGCTGCAATAGCATCAATTAATTGAGCCTTGTTCATAACGATTATTAATTTTAGGGTTAACAACTAAGATTGTGTACACAAATATATAGTATTTCTTAACTACACCAAATTATAGATATAAAAATAATTAAAAATCCTACAATTAATATGACTAAAGGTTTTTTTTTATCTTTTTTTTCAAATATAGTTGCAGATTAAAAGTAAAACCATACTTTTGCACCGCATTCAGGAATTTACTGAATGGTGAGTAAATATATTATTAGGAGAGGTGGCAGAGTGGTCGATTGCGGCGGTCTTGAAAACCGTTGAACTGCGAG
>CAZWOA010000073.1:13870-15481 GCA_964635545.1 uncultured Marinilabiliaceae bacterium | reverse complement strand
GATTTCTATAAGTTTTTGCGTGAACTGCCTCCCCATAGTGATATTTATTACGATCCCATTCGCACTAATTTTCAATCTATCAATAGTTTGCCTCAAACATCAGCACGGCTTGAAGGCGCAAGTTTTATTACTAACCATAAGAGTATTAAGAATGATGTTGAAATAGCCGGCGCCCGCATTGCACATGTCAATGATGGAGTTGCAATGGTGCAGTTCCTCATCTGGCTTGAAGAAAATATAGGCAAAACCGAACTTGATGAGCTGATGTGTGCCGAAAAATTGCTCTCTTTCAGGCAAAACCAGCCCCTGTTTATTGGCGAGTCATTTGGTTGCATATCGGGTTACGGCCCCAACGGTGCAATAGTACACTATTCGGTTACTGCCGAAAGTAGTGCCAAGTTGCAGCCGCAAGGGTTCTTGCTGCTCGATAGTGGCGGTCAATACCGTAATGGAACCACCGATATTACTCGTACAATATCGCTTGGTAAGTTGACGGAGCAACAGAAATTGGACTATACGCTTGTGCTTCAGGGGCATATACGCCTGGCTCTTGCTGTTTTCCCCGAAGAGACTCGTGGGGTGCATCTCGATATTTTGGCGCGTGAGGCTCTGTGGAGTCATGGGCTTAACTATGGGCATGGAACCGGTCACGGCATTGGCTCTTTCCTTAATGTGCATGAAGGGCCGCAAAGCATTCGCCCTCAGGATAATGGCGTTGTGCTAAAACCCGGCATGATAACTTCCAATGAACCAGGACTTTATCGTACCGGCGAATATGGAATACGGATTGAGAATTTGATTTTGTGTCGTAAGAAGATGGAGACTCCGTTTGGTAAGTTCCTTGATTTTGAGACTCTTACTCTGTGTCCTATCGATGTGAAACCTATAAAGAGAGAGCTGCTCTCAAATGCTGAAGTTGAGTGGCTGAATGGTTATCATCAGATGGTTTATCAACTTCTTTCGCCAAAACTCAACGATAATGAAAAGGGGTGGCTTAAAAATGCAACTGCAGCAATTTGAGTCGGCTTAATGTGTTGAATTATAATATAATACGATGGTTAAATATTTCTCAATAATACTGTTTCTTCTGGTTGCCGCTGTATCAATGGGGCAGGCCACCAGCATTAAGTTTACCGTGAAAGGGGCAGAGGGACAGTCGGTAATTTTGGGCTACTATTTTAATAAGCAGTTGCTAATTAAGGATACTATTGCTCTCGATAATAGTGCTACAGCACTGTATAAGCCTGCCAATAAGCTTGATGAGGGTATGTATGTGCTATATTTCCCTAATCAAACGTATCTTGATTTTGTAATTGGTGCCGATCAGGAATTTCAAGTAATAACCTCACAAACTGATATGTTGGCCAATACTACAATATCAGGAAGTGTGGAATCGCAGCTATTTCTTGATTATCAGAAGCTTATAGCAGTGCGTCAACAAGAGTTTGAGGCTTTGCGGCAAAAACTTGGTGATGATGGCGGAGCTGAATTGCAAGAGGCTTACACTAAGATTAACGGCGAAGTTACGGGTATGGCGCAGCGGCTTATCGATGCAAATCCGGGCTCGTTTCTTTCGTTATTTCTTACAGGTTTAAAAGAGGTGGAACTGCC
>CAZWOA010000073.1:0-13770 GCA_964635545.1 uncultured Marinilabiliaceae bacterium | reverse complement strand
ATGGATGCGGCTTTGGTTGCCATTGCCGATCGTTATTACCTGTCGGGTGAGGCTTTCTGGGCCGAAAGCAAATTCTTGGATGAGTTGCGCGAAAATGTTCAGAAAATCAAGCCTACAATTATTGGAAATATAGCTCCTGACTTGAAGTTGGGCTCTTTTGATAATCAATATTTCAGACTTCATGAGGTGAATTCACGATTTACACTCCTCGTTTTTTGGGAAACTGATTGTGGTCATTGTCAGAAAGATATCCCACAGCTTCATAAAATTTGGGAGGATAAATTGAAAAGTGATACTAAGGTTTTTTGTGTTTATACTCAAACTAAAACCACTGAGTGGCAGAAGTTTGTTGAGGATAATGCAATGGAAAATTGGATAAATGTTTACGATCCAAGAAATAGTAGTAATTTTAGAACCGTGTATAACATAAATACTACACCTCAAATTTTCATTCTCGATAGCAATAAGAAGATTGTTGCTAAGAAAATTGGGGTTGATCAGGTTGCTGATATTATTGACTATTTAAGAACCAAGAAAGATTAATCAGATGATTATTAGATATATAGCTTGTTTTAGTTTGTTGGCTTTTTTTATTGCCGGATGCTCCGAAACTGAAAAGGATATTCCTGCACCTAAAATATATATGAATGATGTAGATGGTGTTATCGAGCTTGAAGTGAATGATACTCTGGTGATTGAGCCAAAGATTGTTTACGATTATAACTCATCATACCGTTGGAGCGAAGATGGTAAGGTTTTCTCTAACCAGAAAAACCTAACCCTTATTCCCAAACAATATGAGGTGCGTAATCTTACCTTTGAGGTTGAAACTCCCACAGGTAAAGACAGTAAGGATGTGAGGGTGGAAGTTATTGTGTTGTCCGATTTTGAGAGTTACGATCTTAAAACGAATACTATTCTTTACGATTCGGGTGATAATGGTTTTTTTACTGAGAAGATAATTAAATATCCTAATAAGCCTGATGCCGAAAGACGCAAGTGGAGTGGGTTTGCAGTAAGTAATCGTACTCAGGTTTCTACTTCTGATACTACTTCAATTTATCATGTGAATAGCAGCCAGGGTGGTGCCAAATCTAAAACTTTTGGTATATTTTACTATCAGTCGGGTGTTGATAACAGAATTACTTTTACCGATGGTGCCATCCACGACCTGAAGAGTATAGATGTGTGCAATAATCTATTTACTGCGCAAGCTGTGAAGTTCGGATTTCCCACCATGGATATTTTGAAATTTGAGAAAGATGATTGGCTTTCGGTACAAATTATTGGCTTCGATAGTAGCGATAATATTGTGGATGTAAAAGAAGAAGTTTTGGCTGATTATAGGTTTGAAAATCCTGCAAAATATAGTATCCTGTCAACTTGGAAAACCATTGACCTTAGTGATATTAAGGGTGTTGTGTATGTTGAGATTGTTGTTAAATCTTCGAGAAACAATGTTCCCAAATATGTGTGTGTCGATAATTTGAAACTGTTCAATTAGACAGCTTTACAATTTTTCGCTCTGCATAGCCATTGTTGAGCTTCACCCTTACAATGTAAATTCCCGATTGTAGCTGGTGGCAATTAATATAACCCTCGGTGGAGTTTATTTGCTGCTTAATAACCATTCGTCCCGAGTAGTCAAATATCTCGGCATGTTGCATTGTGTTATCATCAATGGCAAGGCTGAAACCGTTTTTTACCTTCTGCGGGAAAATGTGCAATTCGGTGTGTTTTACCGGTGTGTCGTTATTGGGTATTTCAACGCCCGATGCAAGCACGTCAATCCATAATGATGCAGGCCTTCCCGGCTCCACAAGTTCAGAGTAGGCGTGCCATTTCGCTCCATCATATATTGTCATCAGATTTTTACTGGTTCCTGCTGTCCCTTTTTTGATGTACGCAGCAATAGAATCTAAACTCTCGGCGTGATAAGATATTGCAAAACCTGCATGAAATGAGCCGGAAACTTCCACCGGTTTTTCAAACTCGTAAAATGTCTCTCCATTCTTCACTAATGACGATACTTTTATATTCTCTATTGATACCAGTTTATCGCCCGGCACTCCGTTATTGTCGCTCCATATGTTTATCTCAAAATTTTTAGTTGAGTTAATATTCTGTGTTCCAGATATTAGATAAATCCCGCTGATTGATGCACTGTTTTCATTTTCAAATAGTTGCGCAAATGCTGTGTGCTTAAATGAGTTGTGCCCCGCAATATAGCCGTCGTTCTTGGTTGTGTACCGGTAAGCTCCGGCATTGTCAGTTTTGGTAATAGGGCTTATCCGCTTTGTTTCTGTTTCGTAGAACTGTGTTCCTGCTATTTTTTGCGTTTTCAGGTTGTGTGGGTCGAGCCAAATTGCCAGTTGCTTTTCCTTGTATTTTGATGACTTCCATGCTTTATTGAATCTCACAAAATAATCGTTCTCAGGACGGCTGCAGGTGGCCTCACCTCCCGATAGTGTCCCTATCAGTAATCCTGATGCATCAAGCAGTGCACACCCTGATGAGCCTCCTTCGGTAGTGCCTGTAGTCCATTTTTTAACCTGCCAGTGACAATCTTTAGCAAATGGCTGTCCGGTAACTGTGTAGCTGGTAAATGTGGTGCCTATTATTTTATCTTCAGTAATTGAATATTTCTTCACGTCGCCCATGGGATGGTGTATGGCGTAAAATGGGGGTAGAGGCTCCTCATCGAGGCTCCATCCGGCCCAGTATGGCATGTAACTTGGTGGTGGCGTCTCATACATCTCCATTAACGCAATATCAAATGTATCGATAATTGCACGCATATTGCCACCGGTGATATATTGAAGCTTGTTGCCTTCCACCTGTTTTTGGCATGAAGGGATTTCATAATTGAAGAAAAATATGGTTGTGAATGGTGATTCTTCCCGTTTGAAACAGTGGGCTGCCGATAAAAAATAGGGCGTGCCGTCGTTGGCTGTGTTGTTTATTAATGTGCCCGAGCATAGCTCTGTGCCGTCAATCATAATGCGGCATGCTGATTTGTAATTATCTTTAATTATATCTTCGTCAGCACAAGTTACGTCGTTGTTGCACTTACCCGCATCACCAAATTTACCTACTTTATTATTCGACAGCATATCTATAACTCCCAGATAATCATGGTTTACCGAGCCAATCTCGATTTCGGGCGTTGTGTTGCCGGCAGGGTGCTGTTGATACTCCACTATTACAATATCGCCCGGAATTGGCACTGTTGGCAAAACTCCCGTAGGTGTTATGTTTTTGGCACCAAACTCCAATATTGGGTTGTCGTAATATGGTGAATAGAGCAGTAGTTTGTCATTTTCACCCACTTTAAATTTGTCAATTATCAGATTGATGCTTTTTGCACCTTCCGACCGTATCGCTAATGTCCAAATTTTCGTGCCATCACTCAGTTCAATCCATCTCCCGTCGTTATTTATGTCAATATTGGTTAGAAATGGGTGCGCAAAATGTAGCGGTCCCTCTTTTTTATCGGTTGCCATGGTGCGTTTTGCCGGCGTGTAGGGAGGCATATCAATAATGTCGCTACTTTGGAACAGGTAAAACGGTTCTATTCTGTTTTGTGAAAATGTGATTTGTGATAAGGTGGCAATCAATGCCAGCGCTATATATAGTGATTTGCAAAATATTCTCATACTTGTATTGTTGTGGTAACTAATATACCTATTTTTGATGGTGCTACAGTCAAATATTTGGTTATTCTCTGTTGCAATATGATGAATTTGATGTTAAGTTGCTACAAATATACATTATTGTCCGACTAAATTTTTTGATTTTATATTATGAGTATTCCAATCCCACAACCCTGGCATGAGTTTCTGGCAGATGAGATTAATTCAGCATATTATTCTCAGCTGATGAGTTTTGTTGATGATGAATATGATTCTAATGAAATTTTTCCGCCTAAAGAGCTGGTATTTAATGCTTTCAGTTTCTTTCCTCCTGAGGGTGTTAAGGTAGTAATATTAGGACAGGATCCATATCATGATGTTAATCAAGCACATGGGTTATGTTTTTCTGTTAATGAAGGAGTTAAAATACCGCCATCTTTGGCAAATATATATCGTGAAATTGCCGCTGATATGGGTGTTGAGCCTTCTGCAAGTGGTAATCTTGAGAGATGGGCCAATCAGGGAGTTTTGCTGCTAAATGCTACTTTAACTGTGAGGGCGCATCAGGCTGCTTCTCATCAAAATAGGGGATGGGAGCGTTTTACTGATGCTGTTATTGAAAAATTGGCATCAAAATTCAATAATGTGGTGTTTATTCTTTGGGGAAGTTATGCGCAAAAGAAGGCTGCCCTTATAGACCATTCGCGCCACCTTGTGTTGAAGTCGGCGCATCCGTCACCTCTGTCGGCCTATCGAGGGTTTTTGGGTAATAAGCACTTCTCGCAAACTAATGATTATCTTTTACATAACGGAAAAGAGCCTGTTGTATGGTAATAAAAAAGGGATGTTGACCGTTGTCAAATCCCTTTTTCTAACCTAACCCAAATCTATGAAAAAATCTAATTGAAATATTACAAGTTGCGTGCCAAAATTGTAGTTCAATCTTAATTTGCTGAAAAATTTTTCAATGAATGATCTCCTTTCTGTAATTAATGAGAGATTTGTGTATGTCTCTATAATTGCTCTTTTGGCTATTTTATTGGTTGTGAGGGTTTTATCCGATTATCGTAAAAGGCGTGTTGTTAAACGTCGATTCGATAGAGGAAGGAAAATGGAGTATAAAGCTCGTGATTTTCTGATAAGGCAGGGTTTTAGAGTTGTGGATGAACAGGTTGAGTATGAACACTCTTATATTGTTGATGGTGTTGAGCATAGCTCGTTAATTGTGGTTGATTATGTTGTGAGCCGTAAGGGCAAAACTTTCATTGTGGAGGTTAAGTCGGGCTCTTCAGCTACTTCAATCAATAATAGTGCAACCCGCCGCCAGTTGCTCGAATATAGTTTTGCCATTGAATGCGACGGTATCTACTTGCTTGATATGGAAGCCGAAGAGTTGCGAAAAGTAGATTTTATCCCACTTGAATCCTTTCGCAGCCGCACATGGATAATAGTGGTGCTAATGTTGGCCATTGCAGGAGTGTGGCTTCCGTGGATTACTGCCAAAATGATTGTTACTCTTATTCTTTTGGTTGTTATTATGTTGCGAAAATTTATTTTCCGTTCCTGATTATTTTATCATTATCACCGATCCCATGCGGCCTGTATTGCCTTTGTCGGCCCGTGAAGAGAAAAACATGGTGTGGTTGCACTTAGAGCATATCCTTAGGTTGTCGATTGATGATTGTGGTATGCTACACTCTGTAAGCTGCATCTGATTTGCCTTCCATAGGTCAAAACTGATTTTATTACCTTCTTTTACGAATAGCTGACTTGCATAGTGTAGTTTTTTGCTGGCTGTATCTTCTACTTCAATACCCACTTCGTAGCAGCATACACCTATTGAAGGTCCAATGGCTGCAATTATATCTGTAGGATTTGTTGAGAATAACTCCTTCATTTTATCCACTGTTTTTGCTGTAATGTTCTCTACTGTTCCGCGCCATCCTGCATGAATGGCCGCAATTACCCTGTTTCTCTTGTCAAATAGCAACACCGGCACGCAATCGGCCGTTAATACCATTATAGGCAGTTGTGGTACATTGGTTATCAATGCGTCTCCTTCACCCGGCACAATGGGGTTGTTGTGTTGTTGCGGTGTGTTTTGCCCGGTAACTATAAATATTTTGTCGCTGTGTATCTGTTTTAAATTTATCAGTGATTGAAATGGCATTGCTTCTGATTCAAGTGCCGATTTTCTGTTGGAGATAATATTTTCAGCAAGGTCATTGTCGGTCAGTCCCATATTTAATGATGCTGCCACGCCACTGCTGATGCCTCCTGTGCGTGTGGTGAAGAAATGGTTTATTGCTTCATTATTGCTTAAAAGCGTGCTTTTTACTGTTTTGGGAGCTGATGTTTCCATAGGTATAGAAAAAAAAAGAGACTGCCTTAATAGACAGCCTCTTGTGATTTTAATTAATGATTATGAGCTGCATATCTTTGGTCTTCACCCTTAATGTGGTTTATCAACCATGTTTTTAGATAGCTTGTAACTTCCAGTGAAATGATTAGTTTTCCATCAACAATTCGCTGGTGATACTCCTCAATCTTGCCGATATATGCGGCATGAAGCTTTTTATGACTATCAAGATTGGGGTATCCTATACTCTCCATATACTTCTCTTCATGAGCAAAGTGATACTTGGTATAGTCGAGCATTCCTAAAATTAACTGCTCTAGCACCTCTTTCGATTTCCCATCTTTAATGCCTGTGTAAAAATCGTCGAGAAGCTTAATCCATTTCTGGTGCTGTTGATCTATAGTGTCATTGCTCACACTTAGATCCGGTGTCCATTCTAGTAACATAGAAAAATAGTTAAAATGTTTTGTTATGTACTACTTAAACGACTTGGGTGACGGTTTGTTTCATTTATCGAACTGTTTAATTTCCTTTATTAACTAAAGAGTTGATTATGTGAATGATTTAATTTAACGTCCGCTCTTTTTATTAAGGTTTGCCATTATAGTTCCCATTTCTGATGTGGTTTCAGCATCATCAATATTGAATGGGATACGATATCTCCAATAGTGCTTCGGATTGGCCGGCTCGTTAATCCGTTCCAATGCAGCCTCCAATTTTGGTGCATTATCATCCATAGCAGCAATATCCTGAAGCGGAATGATACACCACATTGATGGCGATTGCAGATGTGTTTCAATTATCGATTTTGCAATATCACCGGTCATGTGCTCCGGAAATGCACCATGCCTGTGCATCACATTATAGTAGTAGAATTCTGTCTCGCCGCGATTCTCTTCCCACCAGCCGCGCAGGCTCGATATATCGTGGGTTGATGGTGTGCACACCGACATATAGGGGTAGCTCCAGGTATCGCCATACCTATGGCTCATCTCTTTGGGCATACGCTGTATCTCAAGTGATAGTATCTGAAGTCGTTGCATTACCTCGGGTACTGAGGCGGGTATCATGCCTAAATCCTCGCCGCACACAAGCATATTGCAGTGTTGCAATGTTCCTTCAAGTCGCTCTATGGCCGATTGTTTCCAGAAATCATTGTGGCGATGGTAGAAATAGTGGTCGTGAATTCCTCGTAAGGCATTCTGCTCGGCAGCCGACAGCTGACTGTATATTCTGCTTTCGGTGAGCATAATTCTGGGATGCCAGCACGTATCATCAGCCTTAATGAACAGAATCTCTCGCATTAATAGCTCTATGCTCCTGTTTATATGGTCTCTGTAGTTCTTTGCAATGTTTTGCTCAACCCATTTTTGTGTTTCTGCAGGATTGAAATATTGGGCTTTCATCCTTCGGTGGCCGTAGGCAGTGGGTGCGAATAGCTGGTCATCAACCAGTTGTGCATACTCTCCGCATAGCTCATCAAGATAATATCTGTCGCATACCGGTAGTGTAAAGTACTCCGGATCAGTATGATAGCCGAATCGTTGCAACTCTTGGCTACACATTGGCAGTGCGGGTTCGAAATGCCCCATTATGCCATCTTTGAAAGGGTGGGGGATAGACCATATTCTGAAAAATCCTAATATATGGTCGATTCTGAATGCATCGAAAAATTGCTGCATCCTTCCCAGCCTTTTTTGCCACCATGCATAGCCGTCGCGCTTCATCTCATCCCAGTTATAGGTTGGGAAGCCCCAATTTTGCCCACTCGCACTGAAGAAATCCGGTGGTGCACCTGCCTGTAGTCCGAAGTTGAATTGCGATGGCTCGGTCCAGGCCTCCACCGAACAGGGATTGATGCCGATGGGTAGATCGCCCTTAAATGCTATTGACCTGCTGTGGGCATATTCGATAGCCTCTTCAAGCTGCATCTGAAGGTGATATTGAAGGAAGATATAAAACCAAACATCATCGTGGTAGGCACTTCCTTTTTCCAAATGCGACAGTACTTGTGTCTTGTTGTACTTCGACAGCTCACTCCACTGCCTGAAATCGGGTGTGGAATATTTATCCCTTAATACTGAAAATACAGCATAATCGGCCACCCACCACTTGTTGTCGTTGTAGTATTTTGAAAATTGGGGTTCATCAATTATCATGCTGCCCAACTTACTGAATAGTGCCTTTGTAGCTTTTAGTTTCCAACTGAGTGTCTTTTCATAATCAACTTGTGGGGCGTTGTTTGCCTCTTCCATTTCGGAAATCAGTTTTGCGTCTGCCGTTTCGGCATAATGCTTATACACTCTTTGCACATTAATAAACATGGGGTGGAACGCCATCACCGATATGGCATTGTAGGGATAGGTATCCTGCCATGTGTTGGTTGCCATTGTGTCGTTAATCGGCAAAAGTTGTATCATCTTCACGCCGGCGGTTTGGCACCAGTCGGCAAGTGGTATGAGGTCGGAAAATTCGCCACATCCCATGCTTTGCGATGATCGTAATGAGAATACCGGAACAGCTACTCCGGTGCCTCTCCAGAAATGGCTATATCTGAAACCGTCTATGTTACATACAATTGCGCCACTGTCGGGTTTTATCTCGATATGGTGGTTGTCACCATCTTCAAATCCTTTGAAACTGTTGGTTTTTAAATCCCAAAGACCAAATTTAAAGGTGAAAATTTCCGGCTCTTCAGGCTTGGTTAAATGACACTCCCAAGTGAAGTTGCCCGACTGTGACATCATGTATGGTTTTTTTGTGTCCCAGTTGCCATGTTGTTGACTTACAAGGCAAAACGCCTCATTATCGCCTTTTCTTATTTCGCGCAGTCTGATGGTTAATCCCTCAATTTTCTCTTTTACAGACTGATGCGCACCATTGCGAAATACTGCCTGGGTGAAGGCCAGCGAGTAGAGTGCATTGGCAGGAGTGTGCGGCGACCGCCATGTGTCGATGGTGTTTATTATTCCATCATAGTTATAGTGCCTGAACTCCTTCTCAACCTCGTGATTGCCGGCACTATCAATAAATTCGTAGCGATAAAAAAGAGTGTCGGTTTTTATATCTAAGTTATATGTCCAATATCCAGTTGCTGAAGGAGTTAGATTGATTATCTCACATTCGCTATTGGGTTTGGTTTTATAATGCAGATGAAGGTTTTCACCCCATTTGGTATTGTAGTGTATTCTGAAATTTACTTTCATCTTGTTGTCTTTAATATCTATTTGCAAAGGTTTAATATCTCCATAACTTTTTCCGTTGATACGATTCCGCCTTCGCCAAGTTTCATTCTTCGCTCAATAAATCTATCATGAATTTTATGGAATGACTCTGTGCCTACGCCATGTTCCGATAAAGTGGTGGCTATGCCCAGCGATCTGAAGAACTGTTCTGTCTTGCTGATAGTCGTATCAATTCGCTCATCCACAGTGCCTTTTGTAACGCCCCATACACGCTCGCCATATTGAAGCAGTTTTCCCTCTTTCTCTTTGCGCATCACCCGCATAAGCGCAGGATATACTATTGCCAGTGTTACACCGTGTGTAAGTCCGTGAAGTGCTGTCAATTCGTGTCCTATCATGTGTGTAGCCCAGTCAACCGTTACGCCCATTGCAGTAAAGCCGTTAAGCCCCATGGTGGCACATAGCATATAGTTGGCCATTGTGTCGTAATCATTCTGATTTGCAATAGCTTTAGGACCTATCTCGATTAATGATTGCAACACGCCCTCGGCCCAGCGGTCCATAACCAGACTCTCGCCGGTAATAGTGAGATACTGCTCGAGAATATGTGCAAAAGTATCTATTATTCCGCATGCTATCTGCTTTTTGGGAAGTGAGTAGGTAACCTGCGGATCGAGAATTGAGAATTTGGGGAACGTAAACTCCGAACCAAACGAGAATTTCTCTTGTGTTGATTTCTTAGATATCACACCTCCGTTATTCATCTCCGACCCGGTGGCGGGCAAGGTGATAATAGTGCCAAGTGGTAGTGCACTCTTTATAAGTGCCGGCCGCATTATCAGATTCCAGGGGTCGCCATCGTAGCAGGCTGCCGCCGCAATAAATTTAGAGCCGTCGAGCACCGAACCGCCGCCCACAGCCAGTATAAAATCGATTTTACTCTCTTTAACCATCTCAACCGCTTTTATCAGCGTTTCGTAGGTTGGATTAGGCTCAATACCCCAAAATTCGGTGGTGTCATAACCTTCAAGTGCCTCTTTCACTTGGTCGTATATGCCGTTTTTCTTTACACTACCACCTCCGAAGGTTATTAGTATTTTTCTATCTTTTGATAGTTCGCGGTTGAGTGATTTATATATTATATCTTTCCCAAAATGGATTTTTGTAGGATTGGCGAATGTGAAGTTTCTCATATCTAGCTGTTTAAAATGTTGATTGTCTGTTTTGTTAGTTTATTTTGTATTGCTTACAATATAAGAAATAAAGTTACTCAATAAAATAGATATTTGAGAAGGTATGCTTTTATTATATATTCTTTTTCAGATGATTGATTTACTTTTCAGGTTTATTATATTTTACTCCTTCATGGTTTAGCTTTTCCAAATAGATTCATTTTGTGTAAATTTGTGTAATTTTGCTGACAAAATAACAATGAAGCGCTGCCCTCTAGGCAGTCGAACGGGGTGGCTGTTTATCGCAAGCTGCCCTCCACAGTTATTCATGGTTTTGCTCTCCTAGCCTATTGGTATTATGGAAAACTCGTCTTTCGTAATTCGATCGTTTGAATGTGAGACTAACGACTCACGATTAACTATTCAACTCCTAAAATTATATCTGGGTCGATGTTGAGTTCTTTACTTATAGATCTTGCAACGGCTAAGGTTGGTTCACTCCGGCCACTTATGTAATCACTAATTCGAGAAGGACTGACTCCAATTTTTAAGGCTAGTTCTCTTTTGGTCATATTAAGTTCAAATAATCTTAAATTCTGTTTTTCAAAAGCACATATTCTTAACTCCCTTAATGGTTCAGCCCCCCCAAAAAAAACATTCTCGTGATTATCCATATTTCAATTAAATCGTTAAAGATTCTTAATCGTTTGATTATCAGTAATAAATAAAATCTAAAATTAATTGGTTTTCTATTGTTTATTATCAATTAATGGCTTTGATTTACTATTTGTTTAAAGCAAGTTTACATCATTGTGAATATCAACCTTGAGTCCTGATTGTCAGTTGATTCGGAGAAATATTCATGTTGAAATATCTTCTAAAAAAAGAGATGAAAAAAATAATAGTAGTCAACAATCCTGCTAAGTGGAGTTTCGATACTCCCGGAATAGAATTAGTAACCCCGCGTGCCTATTTGGAGAACGCCTCTTATGCCAAAATACGAAATCTCAGAGTGTTCAACCTCTGCAACGATTATGCCTATCAAACCCGCGGATATTACGTGTCGTTGCTTGCCGAAGCCCGTGGCCATAAAGTAATTCCATCGGTAAAACATATTCTCGACCTCAAGGTGCAGCCCGTGGTGCGTGCCGTTACCGAAGAGTTGGAAGATCTCATTCAGAAAAGTTTAAAACGAATTAAAAGTAAGGAGTTTATCCTCAGCATATATTTTGGTCGTAATGTAGCAGCTCAGTACAACGCGCTAGCCAAGGAGCTGCATAAGATGTTTCAGGCACCTATGCTCAGGGTGAAATTTGAGAAGCACGACAAGTGGCAGGTTCACTCCATACGTGCCATTCCATTTAAGGAAATTCCGGAGTCGCACCTGCCTTACGTTGCCGATTTCGCCAAGGAGTATTTCACGCGCACCCGCTACGACAGCGCGCGTATAGAGAAGTACAATTACGACCTTGCAATCCTTGTTAATCCTGACGAAAAAGAGGCTCCATCCAACAAAAAAGCTCTTGCAAAATTTGAGGAAGTGGCCGAAAAAATGGGCTGTTACGTGGATTTTGTTACCAAGGATGATTACGACCGTATAAGGGAGTACGATATGCTGTTTATTCGTGCCACAACATCGGTTAACCACTTTACATACCGCTTTGCCCGTCGTGCCCAGAGCGAAGGATTGGCAGTGATTGACAGTCCTGAGTCGATACTTAAATGTGCCAATAAAGTGTATCTGGCAGAGTTGCTTCAAGCGGCTAAAATACCAACCCCCAAGAGTATGATTGTGGGTAGTGTGAGCGAAGCAACTGTTGAGAAGAGCATTGGTTTTCCGTGTGTGTTGAAGTTGCCCGACTCATCATTCTCATTGGGTGTGAAAAAGGCCAAGGATGCCGACGAACTGAAGGATAAACTCACCGAGATGCTAAAACAGTCGGATTTGGTGCTGATACAGGAGTTTATGCCCACTGATTATGACTGGCGAGTAGGAATATTAGGCAATGAAGTGCTGTTTGTGTGTAAATATTACATGGCAAAGGGACACTGGCAGATATATAATTGGGACTCGAAAGTGGAGGATGACGTGATGGGAAATTTCGATAATATTCCTCTTGATATGGTTCCGGAACCGGTGATATCAACTGCACTAAAGGCCACAAAACTTATTGGTGACGGGTTGTATGGCGTGGATGTGAAATATACCAATGGACAAGCGATGATTATTGAGGTGAACGACAATCCCAATATCGATTTTAATATTGAAGACCAACTGCTTAAAGATAAATTGTATGAGAAAATTATTGCTCACCTTATAGCAGAGGTTGATAGGAAACATTGATAAAATAATTACGGACTAAAAACTCTTTTTATATGTAATATTTTGCAATGGACTAAGGATTAGTTATTTTTGCACTCTAAATTTTCAAATGATGGATTATCCGTGGGGTCACCCCAAACGATATAATGACTATAGCAGCTATATAAAACGAACATTTGGCGAGAGAGTGCAGAAGGTATCGGTTAATGCAGGCTTCACATGCCCCAACCGCGATGGGAGCAAAGGGCATGGAGGATGTGCATTTTGCAATAACAGTACCTTCAATCCGGCCTATTGCGACTCCGACTCGGAAGTTACCGAGCAACTTGAACGGGGCATCTCGTTTTTCCGGCCAAAATATCAGGCGCAGAACTATCTTGCATATTTTCAGGCATATAGCAATACTTATGGAGAAACTCAGTACTTGTTGGATTTGTACCGCCAGGCACTCAATCATCCGAAGATAATAGGCATTGTGCTTGGCACCCGTCCCGACTGTCTTGCTGATGATTTACTTGATACACTTGCCGAATTGTCGAAAAAGTACTATGTAGCCATAGAACTTGGAGCCGAGAGTACTATAAACAGTACATTGGAGAGTATTAACCGAGGACATACCTGGGAAGAGAGCGTAGAGGCGGTGCAACGCATTGCGCAGCGTGGGATACCGGTGGGAATGCATATGATATTAGGATTGCCCGGAGAAACGCGTGACGACCTTCTCAATCATGCGAGAATTGTTTCGGAAACAGGCATTACATTTTTAAAACTACATCAGTTGCAAATTGTAAAAGGTTCTCGCTTTGCACGCGATTATAGATTGAACCCTGAGATGTTTAAATTGTTTACACAAGAGGAGTTTGCCGAGTTATGCGTAGATTTTATCGAACTTCTCAACCCAAATATTGTTATGGAGCGTTTCATAAGTCAGGCACCTGCCAACCTATTGATAGCACCCAACTGGGGCATAAAAAACTTTGAGTTTGTGGTGAAAGTGGAGAAACTGCTTGAGGCTCGCAACACATGGCAGGGACGATTATATAAGAAAAACTGAATTTTTTGAATATTAAATAGATAAATTATGAGATTAAGAAATTTT
>CAZWOA010000072.1:13911-15575 GCA_964635545.1 uncultured Marinilabiliaceae bacterium | reverse complement strand
GATGGGTCGGGGTCGGCCATAAATTCGGTTATAACCAGCGAATTACGCTCAATGGCAAAACGACCAATAACTCTCGTCTCCTCAGCCGAAATATTGTTGTAGATATCTTTAACGCCGCTTATAGTCAGGTTATATGCCCTGTTGGGAACCAGCTCATAAGGTAGTGCGATATCGATTTTAGATGACTGCACACCAATGTTTGTGGCTAATATCAGCGTATTATCAATCAATATTTGCATTGATGATTGCAATGCTTTTTCAGCAAGAAGATTATTATATTCAATGGTTATATTTTGACTGCTATTCGTTGTTATATTGTTTATTCTGAAAATGTTATAGCTAACTTTAAGAGTTGTGTCCTGAAGTGTATTCCCATATAAATCAGATATATTTTTAATATTTAGCGGCTCATCTATAATATCGTTTCCTACGTCAGGAAAATTTAATGATAGGATTTTACCTAAAATTATATTTTTATTGATTTTGCTATCATCATAGCCTAAAAAACTAATTCTACTGTCGGAAATGTAAATGTCCTCATCGAATATAACTTCCAGATACCCTGGCTGTTTCATTATCTGCCCGGTTACTATGGGTGGCTCGTGGTCACGGCGCGGCTCTCCATCAACAAAAATATTATCGAACCAGAATTTATTACTTCTTGTTTGGGTGTAATTGCAAAAAACACCAAACCATTGCGAATCGAAAGCAGGGCGGTAAGTTGCCTCTCCCTCCACGTACCACTCTCCATTTAGGTATGTTTCAAGTCGCCACGTATTGCCATTACGCACAACTTTTACAGTTGCTTCTGGCCGATTGAGGTTGATGCGGTTGGCTGAACCTTTAATTAAAGTTGTTGTTTTACCATTGGAGAGCAGTTGTAACGACACAGCATCATCGCTGGCTCCCAATGATACAGAGAGTCCGTTGCTGATTACAGCGGGGTCGTTGGCATCGGCCGCAATCCACACTCTGGCATAGTTGGATGATGACGGATTGAAATCCATCACAAAATCTATTTGCCATGATGCTTCCTCAATTGCTGCGCTGGCCGTGAATAACCATGCCGTGGAGGCTTCGGCGGGTGCATCGAGTTGCAACCGATGTTGAGAGTCGATTATGAATTTTGATGATGTTCCAATCCATTGCGGGTTGGTAGCGAAATCCCCGTCGTCGAAGGTTTCGGTTACTTGTGCTTGTAGTGAGAATGACGCGAGTAATAAAATAATTAAATTTCGGGTCATATTGTTACAATTTTACGTTAAAAACGATTATTTTTGCAAAATGTGAAATTTTTGTATTTTGCAACCAACTATCAAGTTACGGTATTTATTTGTAAAGTAAAACTAATTCAAACAGAAAATGAGAGTAGCCATTGTAGGAGCCAGCGGAGCTGTTGGTCAGGAGTTTTTAAGGGTGTTGGAAGAGCGTAATTTCCCTTTGGATGAGCTTTTATTATTTGGCTCATCACGTAGTGCAGGAACGGTTGTTAATTTTAAAGGTAAAGATATTGTTGTTAAGGAACTTAAGCATAACGATGACTTTAAGGGAGTTGACATCGCATTGACATCTGCCGGCGGGTCGATATCTATCGAATATGCCGACACAATTACTAAGCACGGTGCATTGATGATTGACAATTCAAGCGCATTTAGGCTCGATGA
>CAZWOA010000072.1:0-13811 GCA_964635545.1 uncultured Marinilabiliaceae bacterium | reverse complement strand
CCTCAGGTTGATGTGTTTACCGATAATGGTTACACCAAAGAGGAGATGAAGATGTATCACGAGACTCGAAAAATCCTTAATTCTGATGTTGAGGTGAGTGCCACTTGTGTGCGTATCCCTGTGATGCGTGCCCACTCAGAGAGTATCTGGGTTGATACTGAACGCCCCATATCGGTTGAAGAGGCTCGCAAGGCTTTCGAATCTACCGAAGGTATAGTACTTATGGATAATCCGGCAGAGAAGAAATATCCTATGCCGCTTTTCCTTGCCGGTAGCGACCCCGTATATGTTGGCCGCCTGCGTAAAGACATATCAAACCCCAATGGCCTCACCTTCTGGACCGTAAGCGACCAGATAAAAAAAGGCGCAGCTCTTAATGCTGTGCAAATAGCTGAGTATCTGATAAAAGAGGGTGTGTTTAATAAATAAAACATAAAACCCCGGGTGATAGCCTGGGGTTTTTTATGCTTTTTAGCTTACCCCAAGCTGTCGTTTGGGGTTATGCATTGTTGCGTGCTTTGCACTTTATGCCCATTGCGTATTGTACATCGGCACGAAGTGCTTATCCATACATAACCCTGTACACGATAGTGTGCAGGAGTTTACTCCTCCTCATACGCCTCACTTCTGATTTCTAAATCATCAAAATTCTCATAAAGAAAATCATTATAAGGAAACCTCTGAGTATGTATTTTTCTCACTTCATTATAGACAAACTCCTTAAACTCATTGAAATTCACCTTGTTGAGTGCTGATATAAATACACAGTTGGGATGCTTACCCATCCATGTTTTTTTCAAGTCTTCCAGAGTGATATTCTCCGGCTTCATCGGTGTTAGGTCGTCCTCTTCTTTAGGGGTATGAGCATAAGCATCTATCTTATTGAACACCAATATGTGCGGTTTGTCGCGCTCATCAAGCTCGTGCAGTGTATGGTTTACTATCTCTATCTGCTGCTCAAATCCTGGGTGCGATATATCTACAATATGCAGTAGGATGTCAGCTTCTCTCACCTCGTCGAGGGTCGATTTGAACGACTCCACAAGGTGGTGAGGCAATTTACGGATAAAACCTACTGTATCGGCCAGCAGAAACGGAAGGTTACCTATTACCACCTTACGCACTGTGGTATCAAGGGTTGCAAACAGCTTGTTTTCGGCAAATACATTTGATTTGCTTAGTACATTCATAAGTGTCGATTTACCCACGTTGGTATATCCAACGAGTGCTACCCTCACCAATTTTCCACGATTTTGCCTCTGCGTATGCATTTGGCGGTCAATCTTGGTCAAATCCTGCTTCAGCAGCGATATTTTATCGCGTATTATTCGTCGGTCGGTCTCAATCTCCTTTTCACCCGGCCCTCTCATTCCTATACCTCCTTGTTGGCGCTCAAGGTGCGTCCACATACGGGTAAGCCTTGGCAACAGGTAGTTATATTGAGCCAGCTCCACCTGCGTTTTTGCGTGTGCAGTGCGTGCACGTCGAGCAAATATATCTAGGATTAGGTTAGTGCGGTCGAGCACCAATATTTTAAGTTCCCTTTCGATATTGCGAAGCTGCGCTGGCGATAATTCATCATCAAAAATTATAGTGTTTATTTCATGCACCTTTATGTAATCGTTAATCTCATCTAGTTTACCTGTACCCACATATGTTCGGGGGTCGGGCATGGGCAGGTTTTGAGTGAACGATTTAACAGGCTCGGCACCAGCAGTTTCGGCAAGAAAGGCAAGCTCTTTAAGGTAGTCATCGAGCTGTTGTATTGATATATCGGGTGTTTTTACTCCTACAAGTATTACTCTCTCTAAATCTTGGCTATTGGATGGTTTCTCTATCATCTGTCAACTATTTGTTTGACACAAAATTAACCATTTTTTCGCAATTTGGGTGTATCGATTATTTTATTGATTTCAAAAAAGGCAGTAAAAAAAATAGCCCGGCAGATGAACCGGGCTATTTTCAAAAATTTTGACTTTATTACTGTAGTACAAAGTTGATAGGCACAGTGTACGATACCTTAACAGCTTTACCGCGTTGCATACCAGGCTGCCATTTGGGCATGCTCGATACAACTCGAATAGCTTCTTTGTCAAGGTTAGGATCCACACCACGGGCAATTTTAACATCGGTAACCTCACCACGGGTGTTAACTACGAAAGCAACGAATACTCGACCTTGAATACCGTTCTCTTGAGCAATTGCCGGATATTTCACCGATTGTGCGATGTACTTACGCAGTGCTTCGTCACCACCTGGGAAAACAGGCATGTTCTCTACGATGAAGAATACGGGAGCATCAGCTTCATCCTCTTCTTCAACTTCGATATCTTGATAAACAATCTCTGAAGCCTCGTTTGATTCACTATCAAAGAGGTCCAAGTCAGACTCAAGTTCTACGTTATCCTCAACAATAATAAGGACATCCGATACCTTTGGTGGTGGCGGTGGTGGTGGTGGTTTAACCTCCTCCTGACGAGTGATTGGAATAATCTCCTCCTCAGCTGCCACGTCTTCTACAATCTGCATATCGTTCAGTGTAACATCTTGCGATGTCCATTCAAAAGCAGCTAATACAAAAGCAAGAGCTGCCACCAAACCTATTTGCACGAAGACCGCCTTCTTGTTTTCAAGATCTGCTTTGGGCGATTTCTTAATTTCCATAATTCAAATAAAGTTTTGATGCCTACAAATTAGGATTCTTTTATAATAAAGTCAAGTAAAATAGCTTGTTTTTAGTTTTTGTATTCCGGTATAAAAATAGGGTTTTATAATTAATAATTACGATATTTTCGTAAAATTTTTCATAAATAGAGTTAATTCTCTATGATTCAGTTGAATAGCAATTGATTGTTGATAGTGATATTTTTTTATCTATTTTGTTTGATTTCTAATTTGAATGCTTATCTTTGCATCGCTAAAATGATTTGGGGGCATAGCTCAGTTGGCTAGAGCGTTTGACTGGCAGTCAAAAGGTCAGGGGTTCGACTCCCCTTGTCTCCACAGAGTCTAATTCATTAGAAATTAGCATGATATAATTTACTAGGGACGTCCTTCAAGGATAGTCCCTTTTTTATTTTCATACTTCAGACTCTTTTATTTTATTTGGTCTTGATTGGCGGCGTTTGTTTCACTACATTTGCTTTAAAGCTTTTACTTATGGCCGACAACTCAGGTAAGATTCTTCAAAGTTTGAGACCCGGTAGAATTGTTCTCCCAATTATTTTGGGGCTGGCAGTTACCGGATTTTTTCTCTATTCGGAATATGACGAATCCTCTTTTAGCGAATTTTCATTTACTTCTATGACGATTTTGTGGGTTGCCATTGCATTTCTTCTAATGGTAGCTCGTGACGTGGGGTATATGTTGAGGTTGAATATTTTAACTAGTGGTGAGTTATCGTGGCGTAAGCTTTTTAATATCATTATGTTGTGGGAGTTTACTTCTGCAATCACGCCTTCGGCAGTTGGAGGAACCAGCGTGGCAATTTTTTTTGTGAATAAGGAGGGCATTTCCCTTGGGCGTTCGGCAGCGGTAGTGATGGTAACCTCATTCCTCGACGAACTATTCTTTGTAATCATGTTTCCACTCATCCTTTTAGTGGTAGGAAATTCAAATATGTTTGGCCTTACTGATGCCGACAGCAATATGCTTAGTCACTTTATGTATATTGCTCTTTTGGGCTATTCGGTTAAGCTTCTATATGTTATCGTATTAAGCTATGGCCTCTTTTTTAACCCCAGAGGATTGAAATGGTTGCTGCTTATAATTTTTAAATGGTCGGTGTTACGTAAGTGGAGACCACAAGCTCTTGCCACAGGCAATGAACTTGTTGATGCATCTAAATTTTTCCGTCATCGTAATTGGATTTTTTGGCTTAAGGCTTTTGGAGCTACATCACTTAGCTGGATTGCACGCTATTGGGTTGTTAATGCTCTTATTATCTCTTTTATTGGCATCAATACATTAGGTCTTTGGGAGCATATAGAACTGTTTGGCAAGCAGTTGGTTATGTGGATTATGATGCTTATTAGTCCCACGCCCGGAGGTAGCGGCTTTGCCGAATATGTGTTCAAAGAGTTTCTGACATCCTATATTACTGCCGGTGGGGCTATTGCCTTGGCATTGATATGGCGAATGGTTAGTTATTATCCCTATCTTATTATAGGAGCATTTATAATTCCTAGATGGGTAGGTAAACATTTCGTGAGACGAAATCGGAAATAAAATTATTTACTCTAGCTTTGATTTATATAATGTTTTGATGTGTGATTTTGTATATTTACTACTCTAATTTATATTCATTAACCCGTGAATTGGAAAAATAAAATATCGCTTTATATAAGAGGTAGAGAGCCCATAATTAATAAGCTCTATTGGCTTGTTATTATATTTTTAGCTACCCTTATGTTTATTTTGGTTATTGATAGCTATTTTGATAATAATTATATTATTGGTTATCAGAATAAAATTCATAACCAGGAGCAGCAGCTAAAGTTAGAGAATATACTTGAAAGCAATATTTTACGGCTCAATCTGGAATTCAATAATTACCGTTCGGTGCAAACTCAGCAACAACTTACTGATGTTCAGAAGAGGGTGGATGGATATATCTCCAAATCGCTTGATATATGTGGTGTAATACATCGTGGAGGTATTATTTCAGATGAACGCACGGTTAATTATTTTGAACATGATGAGATTGTTGAAATTATAGAGTACCGCCCCGATGAGTTTACCGGTACTATAACCGAGATGACCGACATGATGCAGCGTATAGAAGAGATTAAGCAATTGTCGATTAAGATGAATAACCTTGTGAAACAGGGTATTAATAATAATGCAGAGCCTCACTCATTGATGAGTACTGTTGATTTTTATGTGAAACAGGCAGACAAGATGTTTATGCGCATGGGCGAAGTGCAGAATCGTATCTCTTATGCCATTAATAAGCGTTATCAATATCTAAATAACTCCAGCATCACAGTAATTCAAACTTATAATCAGCTAAAGTATCTGTCTGTTCTCGACTTCTTTATAATTGCTGCGGTTATATCCTATTTTTTTGTAGCTCAGATTAAGAATATGGTTCGTCAGCGTGTGGCAGCCGAAGAGAGTAATCAGCTCCTTTCACTTGCCATCGATCAAAGTCCAATATCCATAATGATTGCAAATACCCGCGGACATATTGAGTATGTAAATAAAGGGATGGAGCGCATATCCGGATATACTATTGATGATTATGTGGCCAAGGAGTTTTTGGTGCAGGGCATAGACGATGGTGCCGGAGAGCTTAATCAGATATTGCTTCAAACAATTCAGGATGGGAAAATATGGCATGGTGAGATCGCATCGCATCGCAAAGATGGAAGTGAGCTGATAGAGAAGGTGCTAATATCACCGGTGATGGGTGATGGTAATACCATCTCTAATTATTTGATTATCAAGGAGGATGTTACTGAAAAGATACATCTTTCGGCATCCTTGCGCGACTCGGTAGAGACAATGTCGGTAGTAACTGAGAATCTTCCGGTGGGAGTGATGCTTGTTGATGAAAAAAGCAAGGTGTTGCAAATTAACCGCACAGCTGCTAAAATTATGGGTTTTGCCGATATGGAATCTGCCATGACTGCTTTTGATAATTCAAGCTATACCGATGTGTTTGAGGTTCTTAAGAGTGAGCAGTATGTTGATTTAGTTACCGGTACGCCCGTAACAACTATCGAGGCTCGCATGATTGTGAAGGAGAACAATATTTCGAGAGTTATCTTAAACAATATTATTCCTATAAAGATTGAGGATAAGAATGTGCTGTTACAGGCCTTTATGGATATCACAGCCCAAAAAGAGATTCTACAGAGGGCTGCCGAAAGCAATAAAGCAAAATCGGAGTTTCTTGCCAATATGAGTCATGAGATTCGTACGCCGATGAATGGAATTGTGGGTGCTGCCGATTTGCTTGGTAAGACTACACTTGATGATGAGCAGATGAAGATACTTAATATCATTGGCAGGTCGTGTGATAGTCTTTTGATTATTATTAATGATATTCTTGATTTCTCTAAAATAGAAGCAGGCAAGATGAGCATCGACAGCTATCCGTTCAATATTCGCTCAACGGTGGATTATATTATGGACCAGATGTCGTTTAAAGCATATAATAAATCACTAGAGCTGGTAAGTAATGTGCAGGAATCCATACCGGGAATGCTTATTGGCGATGAGAGCCGCCTTATACAGATACTGAATAATTTGCTTGGCAATGCTGTTAAATTTACCGAATATGGTGAAGTGCTTCTAAATGTGGAGGTTGAAAGTCAAATAGGTAATAAGATTTTCCTACATTTTAAAGTTGAAGATTCAGGAATAGGTATTGATAAGGATAAACTTGAGAAGATTTTCGAGTCGTTTACCCAGGCTGATGGAAGCACAACACGCCGTTTTGGAGGTACAGGGCTGGGTACCAGCATATCAAAGATGCTTGTTGAACTTATGGGGGGGCGTATTTGGGTAGAGAGTCCTAATCCCAATTTCTCATGGTCGAAAGAGACTCCCGGGTCGGTGTTTCATATTGTTGTTCCATTTGTTTTTGAGAAGAACGAACAGGGTATAAGCGGCAATATTAAAGATTATTCGCATGTTAAAGCACTAATTATTGATAATCATAGGGCAACTGTATTGTTGCTGCGTAAAACTCTTTCCAACTGGGGCATAGCAACAGAAATTTGCGATGAAGAGAGCAATGTGATGGATTGCTTAACAGCCAATAAGGATGTTAACCTGGTAATTATTGATTCCCATTTTGTAATTAAAAATAGCGGTAAGTTCTTTAGTAATATAAAAGCATTATCCCCTGACATAAAAATTATCTACTTCTCGGCCGAAACAACTGTTGTCAGCAAAGAGATAAAAGAAGGTGTTGATGTGCTTCTGAAAAAACCAATTAAATATACATTGCTCTACAATACTATTGAGGGGCTATTCCCTATTGGTAATAAGGAGATTGTAAACGCAATAGAAACTGAACGAGGCTCCATTGAGGGGCGCAGAGTGTTGTTGGTAGAGGATAATCTGATTAATCAGAAGATAGCAGAGAAAATGATGCTCCGGATGGGTTTGGTGGTTGATATTGTATCCAACGGTCAAGAGGCTGTAGATTGGTTCAATGATAAAAATCCTACTCCTGATGTTATACTTATGGATATTCAGATGCCGATACTTAACGGTCTGGATGCCACTAAAGCATTGCGGGAAATGGGTATCGAAATTCCTATAATTGCTGTTACTGCCAATGCTCTTAAGGGTGATAGGGATATATGTATAACTGCGGGCATGAACGATTATATAGGCAAGCCGTTTAAACTAGAGGATTTAAGCAGTGTAATTGAAAAATGGATATTGGTGTGATGTTTGACTTTATGAACTTGATAGCCGGCAGAATTGAAGAAATATAAACTTCAACCCACCAACCATTGAGTTGTTAATGTAATAATTATTAATGCTAATATCGATATTTCACGCAGTCTGTTTTTCACCCAAAAACTAACCATCGATGCCGATAGTATGGCGGCTCCTATTGCTACTATGGGTAGCACATCAAAGGAGAAATAGGGTGTAAATACCAATGCTATAGGGTAGAATACTATCCAGATTATAAACCTGAAATATTTACGAGATATAATTTTTATCGTTGTTAGTCTTCGTATGGCACTTAAAAGGCTGATAACAATAAACACTGATGTAAACACCAGATAGACTTGCGACATTAGATTGTGGTTGAAAAATGCGATGGGGGTAAATGTTATTTCAAGTATCATGTCGCCATACCACGCTAGCTGGTCGTGATAAAGGTACCAAGTGGCAGCAAATAGATGAGGCAATGCAAAGCCAATGATGGCTGCCAAAAACGATTTCAAATTAGCTATACGCATCATTGCCATTGCCAATAACAATAGCGGAAAAAACCACACCCCCTTACCGTAAAATAGTGATGCAAATGATAACCATACGCTGGCCTCGAATATATGACGCATAGGTGTTGGGGCAGCCACTGCAAGGAATAGCCTCTCGATAGATATAATGGCAAAAACAGTGAATAGCAATATTGGATGTAACTCCTGTACCATTATAAAGCCACTACAAAATACAATATAGAAAAATGCTGATAAAACGGTCTGTCGCTGGGTGAATGCAAAATGGTTGGTTAGTCGGTTTACACCCAATGCTGCAAGCAATGTAAGTAGTATTGCCGTTATGTTTAGCAAGTTGCTATTTACTTTTAATGTGTTGTAAATAAAGGTCCACAGCGGGGTATTGACATCATCGGTCAATGGTACCTGACTATTCATTAATAGCTTAACCCTTAGCCCTATAAGTAACAAGGGCAGAAGAGCAAAGGCTGTTAGATTATTTTTACTAAATATTCTGTAAAACATATTACTTTAGATCGAAACCTATATCCTTACGGAAATATTTATTATTAAAATTGATGACTCCGGCATTTCTAAATGATTTTTCGAGAGCTTCATCCATGGTTTTGCCAAGCGAGCTCACTGCAATCACCCGGCCACCATTGGTTACAATGTCTTTGTTGCTCTCCTTTGTACCTGCTTGAAATACAATGCTATCAGTCACTTTGTCAATGCCGGTTATAATGTCTCCCTTGGCATAATCGCCGGGATAGCCTCCTGCAACCATCATTACTGTGGTGCACACATTAGTATCAACCTCTATCTTTTTTGTTCTTAGCTCTCCGGCAGCAACTGCTTGAAACAGGTCGATAAGGTCATTTTTAATACGGGGGATAACAACCTCTGTTTCAGGGTCTCCCATGCGCACATTATACTCAATCACCATTGGCTCACCGTCAACATTCATAAGCCCAATAAATACAAAGCCTTTATAGGTGATGTTATCCTCTTTGAAACCATCAATGGTAGGGCGTATAATGCGGTCGTTAACTTTCTGCATAAATGCATCATCAGCAAACGGCACCGGAGATATGGCTCCCATACCGCCTGTGTTGAGGCCAGTATCGCCCTCGCCCACTCGTTTGTAATCTTTTGCTTCGGGGAGAACAATATATGAGTGCCCGTCGGTAAGTACAAATACCGATAGCTCAATGCCACTCAGATACTCCTCGATAACAACCGTGTGACTGGCATTGCCGAACTTGCCGTTTAGCATTTCACGTAATTCTCTCTTCGCCTCTGCTGCATCATCAAGAATAAGCACCCCTTTGCCGGCTGCAAGTCCATCAGCCTTAAGCACATAAGGGGCTTTCAATGAATCGATGAATACCTCGCCTTCATCCACATTGGTAGCAGTAACTGATAAGTATCGTGCTGTGGGAATATTGTGACGCATCATAAATGCCTTGGCAAACTCCTTACTACCCTCAAGGACAGCACCCAGGCGCGATGGCCCAATTACAGGCACAGCAGCAGTTGCCGGGTCGTTAATGATGGCATCGTAGATACCGTTAACAAGCGGCTCTTCGGGGCCTACCACCACCATATCTATTTTATTGCTGATGATGAACGTCTTTACTGCTTCATGGTCGTTAGGATTGAGGTTTACATTAACGCCAATGGAGGCTGTTCCTGCATTACCCGGTGCTATAAAAAGCTTTGTCAACTTAGGACTTTGAGCCATTTTCCAGGCAAAAGCGTGCTCGCGTCCGCCCGAGCCTATGAGTAGTATGTTCATTTTTTTCTTTTTATAAGTTTAGTAGTTATATGGTTTTAAAAGTATAACCTTTTTTTAATAAAAAATCAATAGTGGTAGGCAAAGCAGTTGTTAATCTCGGTTTTGCCTTTAATGAGTCGTGAAACACAATAACCGACCCGTTGCGCACATATTGCGTAGCTAAGTGGGTAACCTCTTTGCCGGTAAGCGAAGCATCATAATCCAAAGGCATAACATCCCAAAACACCACTTTGTCAAACTCATTTTTAAGCCTTTTCATCTGCCATGGGTATAGCTGCCCGTGTGGCGGCCTGAATAGTCGTGAGTTGTTTATTTTTTGCGACTTTTCTATGTTATCGTAATATTCCGATGCTGATGTTTTAAAGGCCTGCATATGGTTATAGGTATGATTGCCCACGGTATGGCCTGCTTCTATCACAGCATTAAACACATCAGGATGCTTTCTTATATTATCGCCCACACAAAAGAATGTGGCTTTAATATCGTACTCTTTCAGCACCGAAAGTACCCAAAGAGTAGGGTCGGGAACAGGACCATCATCAAAAGTAAGGTAAATACTTTGCGCATCAATATCACCACGCCAGAGTGCGCCTCCATAAAGGCTACGCATCCAGGCTGGTGGTTGTATTGCTATACTTTTGATTACTGAATTCATTACTGAAAAAAGCCTGATTTTTTCAATACAGTACCATATTCATTGTTGATATTCAGAACAAGGTCTTCGCGTTCAAACTGACGTGCCATTCTCACTATTTCGTAGTAAATGGCAATGTTACGCTCCATTTCGTATGATACGCTTCTTAGTTTACTATCGTTTAATGATGTAAAGTAGTTAAGCTCATGCAGGTTATCGCTTGCTAGGTCGTTCATCAGTTTATCACCCTTTTCCAACTCGCCGGCTTTATAGTATCCTTGTGCTATAAATATACTGAAATAGTTATGGGGAACTGTTTCAGCAGGCAGTTCGTGCATAGTTTTATCGAGCACTGCTACCGCTTTTTCAGTTTTACCTTCATCGAGAAGCGCATTGGCTAGTCGTGTAAGGTTATTTCTGATATTCATGGCCATCCGTAGTATATTCTCATCAAGATATACCCTTGGGTCGTTATATCCTCCCCATCGGAATAGGTTCATCACTTTATCATACATCCTTTCGGTATCCACTCTTCCGGTTTGTCCGTCATCATTTTTAGTTCTGATGGGTACAATTCGGTATGCAAAACCTTCAAGCTGGAAGTAGTTCTGTAGTCCGGCATAGCTGTCGCTACCAACGGTTACGGCATAGTACATCGGGCGATCCCAATCGGCTGTGGCAAGCATATCAAGCACCATAAGCTCATTTTTGAGTATCATGCTCTTATCGATGCGTATGTTGATTACTGAGTCAATCTTATCATAATCAACCTCCGATACTACATTATTAGCCTTAATTTTTTCGGCATCCACGCTAAGCTTGAAACTACGTGTGGGCAGATAGTCAATCCGCTCGTTATAATCGGGAATCCGTTTGGTACGGGGGTCGTCACTGGCTACAAACTCAAGTGCTTCGTGTAAATCGGTAGGTTCTTTAATCCTATCGAAAAGATATACAGCGTCTCTTGACCCTGTTTGGTACTGGTTGTGAGTGAAACTAATGGGCAGCGGATCGGATAGATATGCTTTGCGCTTCATCTGGTCGATATACCAGTCGGTTTGCAGGTAGCTTAGGTTACATACCCTCACATCGGTGCGTACTCCTTCAACCTCTTGGATATACCATAGCGGGAATGTGTCGTTATCACCGTTGGTGAATATTATTGCGTTCTCGTCACAACTGTTGAGGTAGTTAAATGCCAAATCGCGTGCTATGTAACGGTGTGAACGGTCATGGTCATCCCAGTTCTCACTGGCCATAATGCCCGGCACCAGCACCAATGCAGCACCTGTCATTGCAACAGTGGCAACCTTGGGCGACATATATTTTTTAATGGCATCTATAAGTGCAAGCACACCAAGGCCTATCCATATTGCAAACGCATAGAATGACCCGGCGTAGGCATAATCCCGTTCGCGTGGTTGCAGTGGGGTTTGGTTCAGATAGAGGACTATTGCCAATCCTGTGAGGAAAAATAGCAACATAACTACCCAGAAACCCTGTTTGCCGGTTTTACCCTGCTGATATTGGAACACCATGCCGGCTATTCCCAGTATAAGTGGCAACATGAAATAGGCGTTTCGTGCCCTGTTATTTTTTGCTGATTCGGGGAGTAACGATTCATCGCCATAAAATGCTTTATCGATGAATGGAATTCCGGTAATCCAGTTACCTTTATTTACCTCGCCATGCCCTTGAATATCATTTTGACGGCCTGAGAAGTTCCACATAAAATATCGGAAGTACATGTGAACCACCTGATATCTCCAGAAGAACTTAATGTTATCAAAGAAAGTAGGTACCATTATATTCTTCATCTGCCCCGAGTCATCATCTACCATAACGGGACGGCCGGTCATATTGGTCCAGCTCTTATACTCCTCTATATGTCGGCCTTCGCGGCTATACATACGCGGAAACAAAGTGGTGGTGCGGCTATCAAATTTATATTGTGGACGATATTCGGCAATCACATATTTACCATCTTTTTTGATGTAAATGGGACTTCCTTTTTTACCTTCCATAGCTTTACGGTCAAGTGGCGAGTTGAAGTTCTGCCCCATAAATAGTGGTCGGTCACCATACTGCTCGCGGTTTAGGTAACCCATCAGTGAAAACACATCCTCTGGAGAGTTTTGGTCCATTGGAGGATTAGCAACAGAGCGAATTACAATCATCGCAAATGAAGAGTAACCGATAAGGATAACGGCAACACCTGTGATTATTGTATTTAAAATGGGATGACCTTTTTTATGGGTGTACCATATTCCGCCAATAATGGCAGCAAGGAGCAGAAATGCATATACAAGTGCCCCGGTATTAAACCCAAAGCCCAGTTCGTTAACAAAAAACAATTCGAAACCGCTGGCCATTTTCACCACTCCGGGAATTACACCATATAGTATTCCACCAAGAATTACTACCGATATAAGAATTGCTTTTATAGTATTATTGCGTGTAACTTCATAATTTTTGAAGTAATAAACCATTACAATTGCAGGAATTGTTAGCAGGTTGAGCAGGTGAACACCAATCGATAGTCCCATAAGGTAGGCAATTAGTATCAGCCATCTGTTGGCGTGAGGTTCAGCGGCCACATTTTCCCATTTCAAGATAGCCCAAAACACCACTGCAGTGAATAGCGATGACATTGCATATACTTCACCCTCAACGGCCGAGAACCAGAAAGTATCGGAGAAAGTGTAAGCAAGTGCTCCCACTAATCCGGCACCCATAACGGCCCATGTGCGCCACTCTTCGGGCTTTTCAGTGCCGTCGATCATTATTTTGCGTGCAAGGTGCGTAATGGTCCAGAATAGGAACAGTATGGTGAATGCACTGGCTAGAGCCGACATAATATTAATCATTACAGAAACCTGCTCGGGGCTAGTGGCAAATAGCGAGAAGAACCTTCCTGTTATCATAAAGAAAGGTGCTCCGGGCGGGTGACCCACCAAAAGTTTGAAAGAGGTTGAAATAAACTCACCACAATCCCAAAAGCTGGCAGTGGGTTCAACAGTAAGAGTGTAAACAATGGCCGATATCAGGAAAGTCAGCCATCCGGTTATCAGATTTAACCTTGTGTATTGTTTCATTTGCCTATATTTTATTTCTCAGATTACAAAAATATACTTTTTAGTTTAAACTATCCTCTTTATTTGCAACAAGCTGACCTATTTATGTTTTAATTTGGAAGTTATGAGGTGAAAAGAGCAGGGATAGAGGGTGAGAGTTGAAAAATTTAAGGGTGGTCTCACGTGAATTACTTAACTACCTTAATGGTGAAAAATCTGTGCAATTTGCGCAATTCCGCTAAAACGGGTCACGTTCAGCGGAAAATTAATGCTGAAATCAACGTGTAAACACATAAACTTTTGAAAATAAAAAAGCCGATGATTTTCTCACCGGCTTTTATGTTGTCCCGCAAGGATTCGAACCCTGACTAAAAGAACCAAAATCTTCTGTGCTA
>CAZWOA010000071.1:0-16391 GCA_964635545.1 uncultured Marinilabiliaceae bacterium | reverse complement strand
GAAACTCAGCATTCCAAAAACCGCTAAATACGCAAATAGCTTTTTCATAGTCCCTAATAAATTTTGATTTTGTATTTGTTAGTAAATAATCAAGAACATTTATTTAATTGTAAATAATGTTTAAAGTTTTACAAAGTTAACCAGCTTACGTTTAAGCTGGCGTTTCAGGGTTCCAAATTACAAAAAAAAAGTCAAAAACAAATCCATTAAACAGATATTTCTCCTTTTAGCGACTTATTAAGCAGATTTTTAATCTCTGCAACATCGTCGTAATTGCCCAAAAGATACATCAATTTGGTTAATGCTGCCTCAGTTGTAATATCGTAACCACTCACCAACCCCATATCAAGCATATGCACACCTGTTTCGTACCTCCACATCTCAACACTACCAGCAAGACACTGAGTAACATTAATTATGATAACCCCTCTGTCTATTGCTTTCTGTAATGCATCAAGAAACCATTTTGATGTGGGAGCATTTCCCGAACCAAAGGTCTCCAACACTAGGCCACGCAAGCCGGGCGTGTTGAGTACAGCCTCTACAAATCCCTGACCAATGCCGGGGAAAATTTTCAGCAATGCAACATTAGACTCCATCTCGGTTGATACTCCAAAGGTACCACTAAGTGTGGTATAACGAATATATGGATAGTTGTATTTCAAATGAATACCCACCTCAGCTAGGGGTGGATGATTATCGGAGCGAAACGCATGAAAGTTCTCAGCATTATATTTTGTGGTGCGATTGCCCCTGAAAAGTTTACTCTGAAAATATATGCATACCTCCGGAACCAATGCCTGAGAGTTACGCTGGGCACTAGCAATTTCAAGTGCTGTAATCAGGTTCTCCTTGCCGTCGGTGCGCACGGTGCCAAGTGGTAACTGACTACCCGTAAGGATAACCGGCTTCTGAAGATTATGAAGCATGAAACTCAGTGCACTGGCTGTGTACGACATAGTGTCGGTGCCATGCAGAATCACAAAACCATCATAGGTACTATAATTCTCTTCGATAATCAAAACCAACTGTTTCCAAATAGTTGGATTCATCTCCGAAGAATCGACAAGAGGGGAAAATGAAATGGTAGTAACCTGATAATCAAACATTTTCAACTCTGGCATACGGTCGGATATGTTTGAAAAATCCACCGGCACCAGCGAGTTCGTCTCCGGATCGTTAGCCATTCCAATGGTGCCTCCGGTATAGATTATAAGTATCTTTTTTTCGTACATATATCAACGCATATGGTTAGTTAAAAATACGACGGGCATTATCAACAGTAATTCTCTGTATCTCATCATATTCCAACCCGTAAACCTCTGCCAGTTTAAGTAAAATATTGTGCACATAAGCAGGTTCGTTTCTTTTACCACGATATGGCACAGGTGCAAGATAAGGAGCATCTGTTTCAGTAACAACTTTATGTGTGGGAATTAATTTTACTGCCTCTAAAATAGACGAATTCTTAAAAGTAACTATCCCATTAATTCCAAACATAAATGTACCATACTCATCGATACGCTTCACATCTTCGGCCGTACCGGTAAAACTATGAAAAATACCGCGAAGTGGCTTATCCATCATTTTATCGAGCGATGCATATATCTCGTTAAAACTGTCGCGACTATGTATAACAACGGGCAAGTTAAGTTCTTGTGCAAGTGCTAGTTGCGCTTCAAACACCTCAATTTGCTCATTGATAAAGGTTTTATCCCAATAGAGGTCTATACCTATCTCGCCAATTGCAATAAAGTTACGCTTACGAAGCCATTGCTCCACAACCGCAAGCTCTTCTCTGTAATTCTCTTTTACCGAAGTGGGGTGAAGTCCCATCATCGGGATACAATAACCCGGAAAATCCCTCTCCAAGGCAAGCATAGATTCTACTGACTCACCATCGATATTAGGCATATATATCGCATCAACGCCCCGAGCCTTGGCACGGTCAATCATTGCGCCGCGATCATCATCGAATTCTGTCGAATAAATATGCGAGTGAGTATCAATCATAAAATCATTGTCATTTCAGATTACAAACATAGTAATACGCCATGAAACAATCCTATTTTTAACCTTTATTAAATAAAAATAACCGCACTCAAAAAAAGCAAGCACCATACGCATTGGGCAAATTTCAACTAACCGTTGTCAATGCGTAGGGAGCCTGCCTCTATCATCAATAATGAAAAAAGTTTTTTAAATAAAAACAACTGTAATCACACAACGCCTTGTGCAAGCATAGCCTCGGCTACTTTTACGAACCCACCTATGTTAGCACCTTTTATATAGTTAATTTTACCGTTGGGTTCACGACCAAATCTCACACAAGTATTGTGAATATTAACCATAATCTGGTTTAGTTTTGCATCCACCTCTTCGGCAGTCCACCCAAGGCGCATTGAATTTTGAGTCATCTCTAGTCCCGACACCGATACGCCACCTGCATTAACTGCTTTACCGGGGGCAAAAATTATTTCGCGCTCGGCAAGGAAGGCTGCTTGGGCTGTACATCCCATATTAGAAGCCTCGGCAATTATCTGGCAACCATTGTCTATAAGCTGGCGTGCATCATTCTCATTAAGCTCATTTTGAATGGCACACGGAATTGCGATATCTACCTTCTGCTCCCATGGTTTTTTACCTGCGAAGAAAGGAACACCAAATTTATCGGCATATGGGCGCACAACATCCTGGTTAGATGAACGCAAATCGAGCATGAACTCAATCTTTTCTCCGGAAAGTCCGTTCTCGTCATATATATATCCATCGGGCCCGGATATGGTAACCACCTTAGCCCCCATTTCGGTAGCCTTAGACACGGCACCCCACGCCACATTACCAAATCCTGAAATTGCTATACGCTTACCCTTCAATATTTCACCCTTAAGTGCGAGCATCTCGCGCACAAAATATATGGCTCCATATCCGGTTGCTTCGGGTCTAACGAGGCTTCCTCCATATTCGGCACCTTTACCGGTGAAAACGCCTGTAAACTCATTGCGAAGTTTCTTATACATACCATACATATAACCCACTTCGCGACCACCTACACCTATATCGCCCGCAGGCACATCGGTGCTGGCACCTACATGACGAAACAGCTCGGTCATAAACGCCTGGCAGAAACGCATTATCTCATTATCCGACCTTCCTTTGGGGTTGAAATCGGAACCACCTTTACCACCCCCCATAGGTAGCGAAGTAAGGCTGTTTTTAAAAGTCTGTTCAAAACCAAGGAACTTCAAACTGCTGAGAGTAACACTTGGGTGAAAACGGATACCACCTTTATAAGGACCTATAGCCGAGTTGAACTGAACGCGATAACCACGATTTACCTGTACCTCTCCCCTATCATCTACCCAAGGAACACGAAAAATAACAGTACGCTCAGGTTCAACCATCCTTTCTAGGATTTTTGCGTTTACATAACGGGGATTTTGAGAGTAATGATCCCACACTGTCTCTACCACTTCGGTAACAGCCTGAAGAAATTCATCTTCACCGGGATTCTTCATCCTAACTCCGTCTATAAATTCTTTCATTTTAATATCCATAACGCTAAGATTTAAGTTTGATTCTTATTATTTATCAAAAATATACATTTACAAAAACAGTACTAATAAATTATAACTAATTTTTAAAGCCACATAAAGTAAATTTACAAATACATATTTACAACGACTTAAAAGCAACAAACTGAAACTAAAAAAACCAACAAAGCATCACATTTCATTGATTTATCATAGTCTGAATAACAATTTAAAACCAACACGATGAATAAGTCATAGAAGTAAACATCAACTACCTAATTTACTGTGTTTTTCATCACTTTCGATTTATAACCTAAGACTTCAAAAGTTAATTTAATTAACAAACGGAAAGCAAAAAGGTTTTAAAGAATCGGAGGAGAAAAAAATAAGATGACAACAATCATCAATATATCTATCTGTAAAAACAATAGAGGCGTTATTATTGCAATGAAAAAGATATATTTGCATTTAAACTATTTAAAACGACAATTGATGGATTTTTTAATAAAGGCAGTACAACTTATTTTAAGCCTATCTATACTAGTTATCATACATGAGTTTGGCCATTTTTTCTTTGCTAAACTATTCAAAACCAGAGTAGAAAAGTTTTATCTGTTTTTCAACCCTTGGTTCTCGCTTTTTAAATTCCAGAAGGGAGAGACCGAATATGGAGTAGGATGGCTACCATTGGGTGGTTATGTGAAAATATCGGGAATGATAGACGAATCGATGGATAAAGAGCAGATGTCGCAACCGGCTCAGCCATGGGAATTCAGGTCGAAACCGGCATGGCAACGGCTACTTATAATGGTGGGTGGCGTGCTTGTTAACCTCATTGGTGCTGTGGTGATATTCTGGATGATACTTTTTGCATGGGGCGAAAATTACATCTCGGTAAAAGAGGCAAAATACGGACTATACTACAGTCAGGTGATGCACGAAATCGGCTTCAACGATGGTGACAGAGTGATATCCATCGACGGTCGCGAGATAGAAAACGTATCGGAAATAGCACAATCAATATTTCTTGATGAGCCAAAGGAGATGACCGTTCAACGGGGCGACTCAACATTGAAAATCGCTATTCCTGCCGACTTTGCTAAAACATTGCTTGCCAGAGAGGTTAAAATGGTTGCATCATTCAGGATGCCGGTAGTGGCCGACACCATACTGGATGGCAGCAACGCAATGAAAGGCGGCCTGCAGAAAGGCGACAGCATAGTTAGCCTTAACGGTGCTGATGCATCCTACTTCAACGACTTCACAGCAGAGGCTAAAAACAATGCAGGAAAAACAGTGGAGATGGGAATATACCGCAACGGTGAACCTACCACACTTCAAGTTGACATAACAGAAGAGGGCACTCTGGGATTTGGCCCCAAGCCACTTAACAGCTACATGAAAGTAGAGACAAAAAACTACTCGTTTTTCGCAGCATTCCCTGCCGGAGTAAAAATGGGCTTCGAGCTGCTATCCAACTACATAAAACAGTTCAAACTGGTATTCTCTAAAGAGGGAGCAAAACAGATTGGAGGTTTTGGTGCAATAGGAAACCTATTCCCCAAGGCGTGGGACTGGACCATATTCTGGTACAACACTGCATTTCTATCGCTCATGCTGGCATTTATGAATATACTGCCAATACCGGCTCTTGACGGTGGCCACGTGCTATTTCTGCTATACGAAATAGTATCGGGCAGAAAGCCTAGCGACAAATTTATGGAGAATGCACAAGTAGTAGGTATGATAATTCTGTTCTCATTATTAATTTATGCGAATGGAAATGATATATTTAAAGCAATATTTAAATAATTTTTAACTATATTTATACAGTTAAAAAATCAGACTATGAATACTTCAATATTACTAGCTATGCCTGGTGGCATGGAGCTGATTCTCATCATATTAGTAATAGTTCTTCTCTTTGGTGGAAAAAAGATTCCGGAGTTGATGCGAGGCTTGGGGCAAGGTGTGAAAGAGTTTAAAAAGGCAAAGGACGACATATCTTCGGAATCATCAAAAAACAATGATGAGAAAAGTAAGAACAGCGATAATACGAAATAGGGTGACACGCCAAATAAAGCCGCATTTCCACCTGAAACAGAAATAACCTGGCCGGCATAAAAACCGGTCTTTTTACAAAACCAAAATGACCAAAAGACTCATTTCAATAGCAATATTTACTCTGCTGGGAATTTCGAAAGCAGTGTGCCAAAGCATCGAAAATCCACAACAGCCTGAATATCTATACCAAAAAAGAATTGAGAAACTAGACCAGGCATCACCCATAAAACTGGAATACAACAAGCATGTAAAAGCATACATTGATGTATATACCGAACGACGACGAGAGCACCTATCCAATATCATAGCACGTTCGGAGCTATACTTCCCGCTCTTTGAAGAGTACTTGGCCAAATATAATTTACCGATGGAACTCAAATATTTGGCAATAGTGGAATCGGCACTCGACCCCCGTGCCAAATCATCATCGGGAGCAATGGGGCTATGGCAATTTCTATACAATGCCGGCCGAATGTTCAACCTCAACGTAACCAGCTATGAAGATGAGCGTTGCGACCCGCGTAAAAGTACCGAAGCAGCCTGTAAATATCTGGAATACCTATACAACAACCTACAAGACTGGCAACTAGCATTGGCAGCCTACAATGGAGGATTGGGTGAAATACAGAAAGCGATAGAGCGTTCGGGAGGAAAAAAGAACTACTGGGAGCTACGCCCCTACCTACCCGACCAGGTGAAAGGTTATGTACCGGCGTTTATTGCAGTTAACTATGTGATGAACCACTATCGGAGTCACAACATAAAACCGGCTGAAGTACCAGGCTACTATCGCAACAACGACACGGTGATGATAAATAGAAGTCTCACATTTGCGCAAATATCAAAAGCAGCAGGAGTGCCTATTGAAACAGTATCATTTCTAAACCCATCTTACACCAAAGAGTTGATACCTGTATATGAAATACCGGTGCCAATTGTGTTGCCATCCGATAAAATAGTTGCTTTTATAAAAGCTGAAAAACAGTTAACTACAGCTCAAAAGCCAGATTTTAACTTTGGCATATGGCGGCAACTATCGCCTGTTAGAATTACCCATACCGTAGCAAAAGGTGAGTTTTTTCATACAATAGCAATAATATACCAGACCACAATAAGTGACATAATGAAGTGGAACAACCTTAAAAGCAGAAACTTACAAGCCGGACAAAAACTTGTAATACTTCAATATCCGGAGTCTAACCCCTTCTTCTTTATCAGAGAAGAGAAAATAATGGCAATAAATTAAATGACCCATTTAAAACATATAACCATGTATAAATTCACAATTACACTACTAGCATTACTACTATTAATATCGTGCAACAATAAGAAAGACACACTCAAGCCAAACATTAACGGGCGAGCAGGAGAGGTACTGGTTGTAATAGATGAAGCCATAAAAAAAGATAGCGCAGGAATTACAATCCTTACAATGCTCAACCAGCCTTACCTTGGGCTACCACAGGATGAACCCATATTCAATTTCCTCACAACCCCAACCAGTTATTTCGACCGCCAAATGCACTATTTCCGCAACATAATAATGGTAGAGAAAGATGCTGAAGCAGAGAATGATACCGTTCTTTTTTACGACTCACACTGGGCTAAAGGTCAGGCATTAATTCGCATCGTAGGGCGTAGTAACGAAGGCATAAAGGAGGTAGCCCACCGAAATGAGATAAAAATAGTAAGCTTTTTCAATAGAGCAGAGCGAAACAGAATAATCAGCTTTAATAAAGGAATAAATCACCATGCAATGATTGAAGATATAACCAACCAGTGGGGTATATCGGTGGTGATGCCTACAGGATACACAAAAAATAAAAGTAGCGATAAATTCACATGGCTATCACAAGAGACACCCACCACAAGCCAAGGGTTAATGATATATGGTTTCAAACATGTGGGTGAAGGAACATTCTCAAAGGAGTTTTTGCTAAATAAACGCGACTCAATTCTACGTTTTAATGTAGAAGGACCGGTTCCGGGCTCGTTTATGAGAACCGAGCTAAATGCCGATTTGATTTATAAAGCAGAAGAGACTAACGACACCGAAATAGCAGAAATAAGAGGCCTTTGGAGAGTAGAAGGCTACGCAATGGGAGGTCCATTTCTACTGCGCGCCTACCACAACAAAAAGACCGGCGACGTAGTTGTTACAGATGGGTATGTGTATTTTCCTGATAAGCCAGAGAAGCGAAATATGATACGCCAACTAGAGGCAATAATGTACACCGTGAAGTTCATAGAAAATTAAACCCAACCATATGTTGCCCGACTTAAGTAAATCAGCAATAGAGAAGGCCAGTCAGCAAGACGACCTTATCGAAAAAACAGCCCAGCAGATAATTAAAGATTTTGCTGAGTTTGGGTTTGAAATTACATTTTCGGGCAACACTAACGGATTCTACAACGAACTTTGGGTACAGATGCACACCGTTGTGCGTAATATGATAAACAACGACCAAAGTAGATTCAACGCTATGCTTTATCGCATTGACATCAGCAATAAAGATATAGCACTATACAGCAACGAAATGCAGGATAGTACTTATGCAGAAATGATTACAACGCTTATTATTCATAGAGAACTTAAAAAAGTGATAACTCGCGAGTATTTTAAACATCACAATAAATAGAGATTCTGAATTATCAATTATAAGAGTTGTAACCGAAAAACTTACACTACTTAAACAGAATAAAATGCAACACAACATACAATTCGAGATAAACAACAACATACAATCATCTAAATCAATAATTTACATACTAAATAGCATCGAGGATATTAATACTGATATACTCTCAACTGCCGAAATAGAGTATGTAAAAAGACGAGTTGACGATGATGATTATGAACCTGAGCTGGTTACAACCGATGGATGTAAATTTATTTTGATAAATAAAGAGTTGGAAGATGCCGATGAACTCAACGAAAAAACTCGCAGACAGGCATTTAAAATTTTGAAAAAATTACGGTCTGGAAATATCACTTCCGTTACATTGATTACATCAATAAATAAATCGCAAACATTGGCATTTATTGAGGGGCTGCTACTCTCGTCATATACTTTCAACAAGTATAAGAGTGAGCAAAAAGATACAAATCCTATAAAAGTAGTTATCAACGCAAAACAAATATCCCGTAAGGATTTAGATACCGTTGTAAACGTGGCGGAAGGTGTGTTCATTGCACGCAACTTAGTGAACGAACCCGGCAACTCGCTCAACGCGTTAAAATTATCTGCAATAATCGAAGAGTTGGGCAAGAAGCATAACTTTGCGGTAACCACACTTCATCAAAAAGAGATAGAAGCAGAAAAAATGGGTGGATTACTGGGTGTAAACCAGGGAAGCGTAACACCACCAACATTCACTATCCTTGAGTGGAAACATCCGCAGGCAACCGCCAAACCTACGGTTATAATTGGTAAAGGCGTAACATTCGACACGGGAGGCATAAACCTTAAAGTGCAGCCCGGCAGCCTCGACGACATGAAATCGGACATGGCGGGAGCGGCAGCTGTTGTAGGCACCTTTGTGGCAGCAGCAACCAATAATTTACCAATACACCTTATTGGTTTAATACCTGCTACCGACAACCGCCCCGGGAAAGAGGCACTTGTACCCGGCGATGTAATAACCATGCACGACGGCACCACGGTAGAGATTATGAACACCGATGCTGAAGGACGACTCATTCTAGCAGATGCAATATCATATGCAAAAAAATATGACCCGCAGTTGATAGTGGAACTGTCAACACTTACAGGCTCTGCGGTGATGACACTATCCGACCAGGGCATTGCAGCCATGGGAACTGCCGATAAAGAGACATTTAACAGGCTGGAACAAGCAGGCGACCAAACACACGAGCGCATTGCCCACTTCCCGTTCTGGAGTGAATATGGCGAGATGATAAAATCGGATATTGCCGACCTTAAAAACATTGGCGGGCGTGAGGCGGGTGCTATTACAGCCGGTAAATTCCTCAGCCATTTCACCACATATCCATTTATACACCTCGATATTGCAGGAGTGGCATTTGCCCGCAAAGACAATGGATACAAAGGTAATGGAGCCTCGGGAAGCGGCGTGAGACTACTTAACAGGTTCCTATCATCAACAAAAAACAACGATTAACCGTTATATAAACAATAAAAAGCTAATTATATGAGCGAAAAAACAATAAAAGTGGGAATCACCCAAGGCGATATCAACGGCATAGGCTACGAAGTGATATTCAAAACCCTTAACGACGCACGTGTATATGAGGATTTAACACCTATAATATACGGTTCGTCGAAGGTAGCTGCCTATCACCGAAAAGCACTCAACATGCCCGGCATGACACTCAACAGCATTAAAACCGCTGATGAAGCTCACGAAAAACGCATAAACATAATTAATTGCCTCGACGACAACATACGTGTTGAACTGGGCAAATCGACAACCATGGGAGGCGAAGCTGCTTTCAATGCGCTGAAACTGGCTGTTGACGATTTAAAAAACGGACTTATAGACGTACTCGTTACAGCTCCCATAAATAAAAAGAATATCCAGAGTGACGAATTCGACTTCCCGGGGCACACCGAATATCTGGCAAGGGTATTTGAGTCGGATGATGCACTGATGCTTATGGTTAGCGAGAACTTAAAAGTAGGAGTTGTGGCAGGCCATATTCCTATTAAAGAGGTGTCGAACTACATCACAAAAGAGAGAATATTGAAGAAGCTGAGAACTCTAAACGCAACTCTCAAAAACGACTTCACCATACGCAAGCCTCGCATTGCAGTTTTGGGATTGAACCCCCATATGGGCGACGAAGGCCTGATTGGCAATGAGGAACAGGAGGTGATTATACCCGCTATTGAGCAGGCATTTGATGAGGGAATTATGGCCGTAGGGCCTTATGCTGCCGACGGTCTCTTTGGAAGTGATTCTATGTATAAGTTTGATGCCATTTTGGCAATGTATCACGACCAGGGATTGGCGCCCTTCAAAACAGTGGCATTTACCACCGGAGTGAACTTCACCGCAGGGCTCGCCTGTGTGCGCACATCGCCCGACCACGGCACAGCTTTCGATATTGCTGGACTTGACAAGGCAGATAACAACTCATTCAGAGAGGCTCTATATCTGGCTGTTGATGTTTACAAAAACCGGCATATGAACATAGAACTTCAGAAAAACCCGTTAAAGACCTATAAGATTAACGAGATTGAGAAGAATGCATAACAAAAAATCCCCGACTTCCGAGTCGGGGATTTTTTTATATTAGATTCCGATTATTCAGCTTTATAACCTTTAATTACACCACGCTGAGAATTCCTTACAAACATAAGAATCTCATCACGCTCGCGCGACGCAGGCAGTTCAGCCTCAATTTTATCGAGTGCCTGACTATTATTCAATCCTGATTGGAAAAGAATGCGATATACATTCTGAATATCATTAATCTGCTCATTGGTAAAATTACGACGACGCAACCCAATTGAGTTGATACCCGCAAAAGAGATAGGCTCACGACCAGCAGTAACAAACGGAGGCACATCTTTACCTATTTTTGTTCCCCCCTGCACCATTACATGAGCACCTATATGAGTAAACTGATGCACAAGGCTGCCACCACCAATTATTGCATGATCATCAACAACCACTTCGCCGGCAACCTGGCAAGCGTTAGACATGATTACATAATTACCAATATGGCAATCGTGCGCAATATGCACATAAGCCATCAGAAGACAGTTATTACCAATATACGTACGCCCTTTCGATTTGGTACCCCTATTAATGGTTACACACTCTCTAATGGTTGTATTATCTCCAATTTCAACGGTAGTATCTTCACCATCAAACTTCAAATCCTGAGGAACGGCACCAATTACAGCACCCGGGAAGATATTACAGTTTTTACCTATTCTTGTACCTTCAAGAATGGTAACATTAGAGCCAACGCGTGTTCCTTCACCTATAACCACATTCTTATCGATGGTTACAAAAGGCTCAATCACCACGTTTGGTGCAATCTTAGCGTCGGGATGAATATATGCTAATGGTTGTTTCATGTGTTTCTAATTAGTTACTTACCACATATTAAAACCTGCCAACAATAGTCTCACAGAGCTACTGTCGGCCTGTTATACTCGTTAAAATTATATTATTATTACTCTACAACTTTATTACGTGCTATCTGAGCCATAAACTCACCTTCAGCCACAACTGTGTCACCTACAAAAGCCGTGCCCTTCATATTTGCCACTCCTCTTCTGATTTCGGTCATTAGCTCAAGTTTGAATATCAGAGTGTCGCCCGGCACTACTTTTTTTCTGAACTTTATATTGTCAAGTTTCAAGAAATAGGTGCTATAGAACGATGGATCATCCACCTGGCTCAACACAAGGATACCGCCTATTTGCGCCATTGCCTCTACAAGCAGCACACCCGGCATAACAGGCTCTTCGGGGAAATGGCCCAAGAAAAACGGCTCGTTAGTAGTTACGTTTTTAACGCCTACAATAGTTTTATCCTCCACATTAATAATCTTATCCACCAATAGGAACGGATATCTGTGGGGCAACAATGTTTTGATGGCATTAATATCAAAAACCGGCTCTTTATTAGGATCATACGCAGGAGCATCAACCTTCAATGCACGTTTTTTTATCTCTTTACGCACCAGTTTGGCAAACTCCACGTTGGCATAGTGCCCCGGGCGCGTAGCAATAATACGTCCTTTTATAGGCATTCCGCACAAAGTAAGGTCACCCACTACATCGAGTAACTTATGACGTGCAGGCTCATTACTGAATTTAAGGTCAAGATTATTCAATACTCCTGAAGGACGTACCTTCATGTGTGGTTTGCCAAACAAATCGGCAAGTTTATCGAGACTCTCCTGCGATATCTCTTTATCAACAATTATAATTGCATTATCAAGATCGCCACCTTTAATAAGGTTATTCTTAAGCAGCATCTCTATCTCATGAAGAAACACAAAAGTGCGACAGCTACTAAGCTCGGTCTCAAACTCATCAATAGACTCGATGGTTGCAAACTGATTGGAAAGGTGCGTTGATTGATCGAATGATATATTAACCTGAGCACAGAAATGATCTTCGGGAAGCGCTATAATACGTATTCCCTTCTCATCATCAACAAACTCCATCTTCTCTCTAACCACAAAGTACTCTCGTTTTGCATCAAGAGTTTCAATACCTGCTTTTTTTATAGCCTCCACAAAATAGGTAGCACTACCATCCAGAATAGGCACCTCGGGGCCATCAAGCTCTATAAGGCAGTTATCTACCCCCAAACCTCGCAATGCAGCCAAGCAATGCTCTATAGTACTAATGGTTACCCCATTTTTACTACTAAGAACAGTACCTCGCTGAGTATAAGTAACATTGTCGGCCAACGCTTCAATTATAGGTGTACCTTCAACGTCAATTCGTTTAAATCTATAGCCTGTTCCAGCCTCAGATGGGGTAAGCGTAAGGTTCACCTTGGCTCCTGTATGCAATCCTACACCACTAAGCGAAACAGCCTCCTTAATAGTTGTTTGTTTCTCAGCCATAACTATATTAGTCTGATTAATTTATTTATTATTCTTCTCCGCACTTGCTACAAGCATGTCAACCTGTTTTTTAAGTTCGGGAAGTTTTCTAAATACCACATATGCTTTTTGATAATCGACCACATTAATTGCAGGCGACCCCATCCACACACCGTTCTCTCTCTTGATGGCACCGGCAATTCCTGTTTGGGCAGCAAACCGCGACCCATCGGCAACGGTAACATGACCTGTAACACCCACCTGACCGCCAAACATGCAGTTTCTGCCTATTTTGGTTGATCCGGCAACACCGGTCTGAGCGGCGATTACAGTATTCTCACCCACTTCTACGTTGTGAGCTATTTGTATAAGGTTATCCAGTTTTGCACCTCTTCTTATTATAGTAGAGCCCATGGTGGCACGATCGATGGTTGTATTCGAACCTATCTCCACATTATCTTCAATAACCACATTACCTATCTGCGACACTTTCTTATACTTGTTATTGGCATCGGGGGCAAATCCAAAACCATCACCACCAATAACAGCACCTGCATGTATTACGCAATTATTGCCAATCACACAGTTTTTATAAACTTTAACGCCAGGATAAATAATGGTGTTTTCACCAATCTTCACGTTATCACCAAGAAATACCTGCGGATGTATCTTTGAATTAGTTCCTATTTTTACTTTTTCTGATATATAGCTAAAGGCACCAACATACACAAACTCACCAATAGTGGCCGATTCATTAATAAATGATGGTTGCTCGACACCGCTCTTCTGAGGCTGCATATTTTCATACATCTCAAGCAATACCGCCAAGGATTGATATGCATCATCCACTCGTATTAGAGTAGCTTTAATAGGCTCGGCAGGAACAAAATCCTTATTCACTATTATTACAGAAGCATCTGTAGAGTACACATACTTTTCATACTTCTGATTAGCAAAAAAAGTAAGAGTACCCATCTTACCCTCCTCTATTTTAGAGACTCCTGTAACAACACACTCGGGGTTGCCATCAACAGTACCACCAATCAGCTGTGCTATTTGTTGGGCTTTAAATTCCATCCACAATTATTTACCTTACTAACTACCATAATGTTAATACTCGATACTATACAATACACAAGCACTAACAAAAAAATCGGTGCAAATCTAAGAAATTAATCATGTAAAAAAAATCATTTTAACTATCATACTGATAAAACAGCAGTTTAAAACTACTGATTCTGAAAATAAACCGTCAAAAAACACTTTCAAACAATGATTTTTCATCTACCAATAGTAATCTGTTATTTTTCATCGCCCCACCTTGGATAACATAGATGATATTTTGTTGCCTCGCTATCGAGCATCGCCACATTAAACATATCTGATGCATCAATAATATTGCTCACGTCACCATTGGAGTATTGAATATTAATTTGCTCATCACCAGATGAATATGCAAAATTAGACAACTGTTTTTCCACTACAAAATAATCGGCTAAATCGGCACCTCCAATCATCTTTGCAACATTTTGCTTCAGCTCCATCACTCTATCCTTCGAAAATGGAACACGCTGAACCTCTACCTTAAACAACTTGCGGTTAATAAAATCGGTAGCAAGCTTGCCAAGCACAATATCCTTATGCGACATCCACATTTTAACGGCATACATAATGTCGTCATCATCTATCATCGTGAAATTACTTACACCCTCGTCGCTATTAAGCATCTCGATATCGCATCCATTATTTTTCCAGAAAAAAGCCAATGCTGGCGGCATAAATATATCGTCACCCCCCTGAAAAAGAAGTTTTGCCCGTCGTAAAATCTGTATCAACATCTGCTCCGACACCATCACCGTCTTGTGCAGATATACCTGCCAATACATTAGGCGGCGTGCAACCAAAAACTTCTCGATCGAGTAAATTCCCTTAGCCTCTACCACCACTTCGCCATGGCTTAAGTTGAGCATCTTAATAATCCTGTCCGACCCGATTACACCTTCGGAAACACCCGTAAAAAAGCTGTCACGCTTAAGATAATCGAGCCTGTCCATATCCAACTGCCCGGAAACAAGCTGATTAAGAAACCTTTTATGATATGAATTATTAAAAATATCGATAGCCAAATCGAGCCTTCCACCCATCTGCTGGTTGATGCGGCGCATAATGATATCCGACACCGCCTCATGACTGATTCCATGAACAATGGAGTGCTCCAGCACATGCGAAAAAGGGCTGTGACCTATATCGTGAAGCAGGATAGCTGCCATTGCCGATATTTTTTCATCATTGGTGATGTCATGCCCCTTCCGCTGCAACGTATCCACCGCCATCGACATAAGATACATTGCCCCCATCGAGTGCTGAAAACGAGTATGTTGTGCACCAGGGTACACAAGATGGGTGAGGCCCAACTGCCTGATGCGCCTAAGTCGCTGAAACCATGGATGCGACACAATATCGAGCAATAAAGGGTGCTCAATGGTAATGAACCCATGCACCGGGTCATTTATAATTTTAGTCTTCAAAACAGCGAACTTTAAAATGCAAAAATAATAAAAGCCAAAAACACCGTAAATTGGTAGCACAAAGAGTACAAAAAAATATTGATATATTAATTATTTAGCAACAAAAGTTGTGTTACTAATTTTTTTGCTCTATATTTGCAACCAGTTTTTACAACCATCCAAGGGAAGTAGGGGACAATACGTCCCCTATTTTATTAAATGTACTTGTAATGATACACGTATGATAACAAAAGATCAGATCACTACAATTATTTCGGATAAGCTCGACGCAGACAATGCATACATAGTTGAGTTACAAGTAAATACAGCCAATCGCATAAGCATCACAATCGATCATATTGATGGCATATCGATAGGCTACTGCGCCGAAATAAGCAAGTTGATAGAGGCTTCGCTAGATAGGGAAGTCGAAGATTTTGAACTTGAAGTTGCCTCAGCAGGAATCGGGCAACCATTTATAGTTCACAAACAATACCTTAAGAACCTCAACCGCGAGGTAGAAGTTCTGACCCTCGAAGGCAAAAAGCTGAAAGGCATACTTACCGCAGTTGAGAGTGATAATTTCACCATCGAATGCGAAGAGAAGGTGAAAATAGAGGGAAAAAAGAAAAAAGAATTGCAAATAAAGCAGTATATACTTAATTTTGACAGTGTTAAACAGGTTAAAGATATCGTTTCTTTCAAATAACAAAGCACAATGGAAAATAT
>CAZWOA010000070.1:0-16511 GCA_964635545.1 uncultured Marinilabiliaceae bacterium | reverse complement strand
TTCTCATCGCGCACGCCATATTCATTTATGAAACTTAGGTCGCGCTGACTAAAGCCTATGCCGGGTAAGAATCTGAGATCGAGCTTTGGAGCCAATCTAAGGTTGGTTACTATACCAAGGTTGATGCCGGGATTTATTTTCAGCATCTCGGCATACATTGCGGTCTCTTTATTTTCGGGGGTGCGTGCTCCACTTTGATAAATCCTGAAATCGGCTGTGTTGAATCCGATTAGAAATCCGAAATGAAGTTTCTTTTCATCGAATGATTTCAGGTTAGGCACGCCTTTCCTATGTTCGGTTTGGCTCAATGCACCGTAGGTAATGATGAAGAGTGCAAACAGAATAAAATATATTTTATAGAAAATCTGGCTCAAGGTTTTTCTTTGTATAACTTATTATTATGCTTTTTATTGTGTTATTTCTTGGCCAGATATATGGTTGCTATTCCCATCGACAGTGATATCCGTTTTACTGGTGTCATTCCACAATTTTTCAGGTGCTGCTCAAACTCCTCTCCATCGGGGAATTGTATTACTGATTGTGGAAGGTAGTCGTAGGCGCGTTTATCCTTAGATATTATGCCGCCAATGAAAGGCAGTAATTTTGTGAAATAGAACATATATAGCTGTTTCACCGGGAAAAACCGAGGTTTTGAGAACTCAAGAATGGCCATTAAGCCATCATTTTTTAGTACCCGTGCCATTTCTGACAATCCTTTATCCAAATTTTCGAAATTGCGCACTCCGAAGGCAACCATCACGGCATCAAATGTTTGAGGTTTGAACGGAAGGTTTTCAGAGTCGGCCTCTTGGGTGCTAATACTATGTTGAAAATAGTTTTTAAGAATTTTCTTTTCGGCCACTTCCAGCATTTGTGCCGATATGTCAACACCAACAATGTCGCAAGCTAATATTTTATGAGCCATAATAGCCATGTCGCCTGTGCCGGTTGCCACATCGAGAATGTATGGTGCTTTCAGGTTTTTGAAAAGCTTTATCGCTTTTCGGCGCCATATTTTGTCAATTCCCATGGATAGCATATGGTTAAGCAGGTCGTAGCGGGGTGCTATTTTGTTGAACATCTGTGTTACCTCCTGCTTTTTTGATGTTCCGCTCTGGTTATATGGTTTTATGCTCATTGCTTATTTCTTTTGATTATATGCAAAAGTAAAAAGAACTACCATAAAAAAAGGGAAATGATAGAAAATATCATCTCCCCGTCGTTCTATAGTGTTAAAAATGTTATCTCTCCTCCAACCACTGCTTAAATCGAGTAAGGAATTTCTTTCTTATATCATAAATAAACCCGAATGACTCATCGTCAATCCTTATTTCGCCCTTGGTAACATGGCCGAGAGTTGAGAATGGTACTCTTGCCTCAATCATTGTATCTATAAATTCATCCTGCTTCTGTGGCGATACGGTTACAACAATTCTGCCCTGTGCTTCACCAAATAGGAATGCATCCTTACGTATTTCGGCATCGGTAGTGATGTCGAAACCAAGTTCGAGTGGTGCAGCCGACTCCAATAGTGTGAAAAACAGGCCACCATTAGATACATCGTGTGCCGAACGTACGAGTTTGTTAGCTATAACTTTAGCTGTAATTTCCTGTACGTCAATCTCTTCCCTGTGGTTGTAGTATGGAGGATTACTCTCCTCTATATTGTGCCACACTTTTAGATATTCTGAAGAGTTGATATCGTTGCGTGAACGGCCAATCATAAATATCATATCTCCTTTATGTTTGAACATCAGGGTGGCAGCATTGGCGGTGTCGGGTATTACGCCTACCATGCCAATAACCGGCGTAGGAGTGATGGGTTTTATCATTCCACCGGATGATATTTGGTTGTAGAAACTCACATTACCGCTTACTACCGGTGTGTTGAAGTGCTTTATAGCCTCTGTCAATCCTTTTATTGATGCAACAAACTGTCCGTAAACGCCTTTATCTGTTGGTGAACCAAAATTTAGACAGTCGGATATCGCCAAGGGTTTTCCACCCGAGCATATAATGTTGCGCGACGCTTCGGCCACGGCAATTTGGGTGCCAATATATGGGTCAACCTTCATGTAGTTGGGGTTGCAATCCATCGTTACCGCCAATGCCATTGTAGTGCCGTCAATCCTTATGGTGGCTGCATCGGCAGGATGCATATTAGAGAGACTCTCTACGATTGTGGTTTTATTATAGTAGTTGATTAACCATGCTTTTGAAGTTAAATTAATATCATTGAGCAATCTTTTAACCACGCTCTGATAGTGGTCGGGCTCTTCCAAACTGTCGGTTTCTATGTTTTTGTCTGTGGGTTTAAATTCTTTATATTCAGGCTTGTAGTATGGAGCCTCACCGCCTAGTCCTAACGATCTTGCAGGCACTTCGGCTATTACCTTATTATTGGCAGTGCATGTTAGTGAGTCGCTGTTATTAACCTGAGCAATGATGGAACAGTTTAGTTTTTGCTGTTTGGCAATCTGAATAACCCTTGGTGCATCTTCGGGAGCCACGCTTATTAGTAATCTTCCCCAGGTTTGACTGAGCAGCTTTTCGCGTGGGGTTAATTTTTCATCCCGTACAGGAATTCTATCAGCATCGATAACAGCACCATGATCGCCGCGTGCAACCATTTCGCCCACTGCACCTACAATGCCTTGTGCGCCAACTGATTGTATTCCGCATTTAATGTCTTCAGAGATGATTTTTTGTATAAGTAGAAGCAGTTGCGATTCGGCATTAACCTTTTCCATCTCATGGAAGGATGTTATTTGGTCTTCATCCGTAGTGAAACTCTCGGGTGAGAAGGCATCAGAAAAGACCCCGTCATTGCCGGTTAAGGCTCCTGCCAGTAGTATTATGTTATTGTGATGCAGAGTTCGACCTGATGTAAGTTCCTCATGTTTTGCTATTCCCACCGCCATATTATTAACTATGGGGTTGGAGTTGTAACTACTGTCGAAGCATATTTCGCCACCAATTACCGGCACATTTATTTCCTTGCCAAATTGCGCTACTCCTTTTATTACCTCTTCAAAAAGCCATTTTGCAGTGTCTCTTTCGCTGCTTCCAAACCTCAGTGAGTCGAGAAAAGCTACAGGTGTTGCCCCCATTGAAATGATGTCGCGCGTTACGACCCGCATACCGGTAAGTGCACCCAGTCGCGGCTGTATTGCGCACGGGTGGTTGTGCGACTCAACCTTAAACACACATGCCAGTCCGTTGCCGATATCCACAGCACCGGCATTCTCATTTCCGGCTGGTATCAGGATATGCTCACCCGTGCGCGGCAGAGTTTTGAGCCAGTGCAGTGAATGCTTGTAGCTGGCGTGCTCCGACCATAGGAGTGCAAATATCTCCATTTCCAAATCGTTGGCTTCTCTTGATAGAATTGTCTTTATTCTATCAAGTTCATCAATCGATAAATCGAATGTGTTTTTCTGATTTATTTGAATTCCGTTTGGTGCCATATCCTCTTAATTTTACTGAATGGTGTATTATATGACTTTTGACTTATGTCAAGTTCACTTTTTTTATTTCTTTTGTTATATCGTTATCGATACAAATAAGTAATATTGATTACTAATGTTGAAATTAGTTAAATTTAGTAATAAATCAAAAAAAAGTTGATTATAATAGTGTGACTATGGATAAAATTGCAATTGTTACCGGGGCAACCTCAGGAATAGGTAGGGCTACAGCCACTATGCTGGCCAGGAATGGTTATAACCTTATTGTTACCGGGCGACGTAAAGAGAGGCTTGACAAGTTGGCCGGCGAACTTGAGCAGCTTGGTGTGAAGTTGTATGTTATGTGTTTCGATATCAGAAATAACAGTGAAACTGATGCTGCATTTAACAGCCTCCCGGCCGAATGGCAAAAAGTGGATGTGCTTATTAATAATGCAGGATTGGCCGCCGGTGCCAGTGGTATTGAAGATGGAGAGTGGCATCATTGGGAGCAGATGATTGATACAAATATCAAGGGATTGCTCTACTTCTCTAAAAAAGTGATTCCATTGATGATTGTTCGTAAAACTGGGCATATCGTTAATTTGTCGAGTGTTGCAGGTTCGTATGTGTATGCCGGTGGTAATGTCTATTGTGCCACAAAGCATGCTGTGGATGCAATTACTAAAGGGATGCGCATCGATTTGCTGAAATATGGAATTAAGGTTACTTCAGTGTCGCCCGGAATGGTTGAAACTGAGTTCTCGATAGTGCGCTATGATGGCGATGAGGAGAAAGCATCGAAAGTTTATGAAGGTGTGGTGCCTCTATCGGCCGATGATATAGCCTCTACCATTGAATTTGTGGTTACCCGCCCTCCTCATGTTAATATTAATGATATTCTTATAATGCCTACCCAGCAGGCAATGCCCTATTATGTAGATAGGCATATCTGATATTACAATTAAAATTTGATTAGCCGGTTCGGTTTTCTTCGGAGAATTGAACCGGTTTTTATTTTTGATAGATGTAGTATAACTTTTTATTAAAAACAATCGTTAACATTTGTTTTTAATATTTAAAAAGGTAAATTTGTATTGATGTAAGATGTAGTACATCATTTTGCATTGGGTGATAGGATTAAGTTTAAAATCTGGAAATATTAGAGTGTTATTTCAGTTTTGAGAATATTACAAATAAAGCATGTATGACAAGTCGTCGTCAATTTTTTAGATATGGCTCGTTATTGGCGGCAGGTGCTGTTTTGTCATCTTTTTCTTTGGGTGCTATGAGAAAATCATCATTAATTAAAGAGGTTAAGCAGCGTTTAAGTTTGAGGTTTATGCCTTATGAATTGAGGCTTAAACATCAATTTTCGGTGTCGGGTAATTCGCGCATTGTTACTCCCGTGGTGTTGGTTGAGGTTGAGTATGATGGAGTTATAGGTTATGGTGAGGCGTCTATGCCTCCATATCTGGGTGAGACACAACAATCGGTAATGGATTTTCTTTCGAAAGTAAATATTTCCCGGTTTTCAAATCCTTTTGATGCAGATACGATTCTTGATTATTTGGACTCTGTGGCAGATAATAACTATGTCGCAAAAGCATCAGTAGATATTGCGTTGCACGATCTTGTGGGTAAGCTAAAGAGTGAGCCATACCATAGAATGATAGGTGTTGATGCCTCAAAATCTCCTCATACAAGTTTTACGATTGGTATAGATACTTCCGAAATTATAAGAAAAAAAGTAGAAGAGGCTGAGCCGTATAAAATATTGAAGGTTAAACTGGGGCGTAATAATGATAAAGAGATTGTGGAGACGATACGGTCGGTAACCGATAAGCCACTGTGTGTTGATGTAAATCAGGGATGGACCGATAAATATCATGCACTTGATATGATTAATTGGCTCGCTGCGCAGGGAGTAACTCTTGTGGAGCAGCCTATGCCCAAACATGACCATGACTCGCACGCCTGGCTCACAGAAAAGAGCCCTATTCCTGTAGTTGCCGACGAGGCAGTGCAGGTTGCAGCAGACATTTTACCACTTAAGGGTGTCTATTCCGGAATCAATATTAAGCTGATGAAATGTGGAGGCCTTCGTAATGCCTTGAGGATGATAGATATTGCCCGAAAAGCAGATATGAAAGTTATGATTGGTTGTATGACAGAAACCTCTTGTGCAGTTTCAGCTGCCGCCCAACTATCGCCTTTAGTTGATTATGCCGACCTTGATGGCAACCTTCTTATTGATAATGACCTTTTTGATGGAGTCAAAGTTATTGAAGGAAGGATTGTGCTGCGGGAGCGTGCAGGGATTGGGGTGGAAAAGTTGAAAATAAAATTTGAAATTTAGTAGTCTAACCTTTAATACTATTATTTATGATTCGAAAAATCGTAGTTTTATGTGTTTTGCTAACTATGAGTTTGGGCGTGTTATTTGCTCAAACCCAGGTTACAGGAAGTATCAAAGATGTAAATGGAGAGTCTTTGGTGGGTGTTTCTATTCAAGTTAAAGGAACTGCGGTAGGAACAACGACCGACGGTACCGGAGGTTTTAAATTATCAGCTCCGGCAGGTTCGTCGGTTTTAGTAATCTCTTATGTGGGTATGCAAACTCAAGAAGTTGCGATAGCCCCAGTTGTTAATGTTGTTCTTCAATCATCAGACCAAACCTTGGAGGAGATGGTGGTTGTAGGATATGGAGCTGTTAGGAAAAGTGATTTAACAGGTTCTGTATCAGTAGTGAAAGGTGATGCTATATCACGCCAATTGGTTAGTAACTCAGCGCAGGCATTGCAGGGGTTGGCAGCCGGAGTTAATGTTGTGTCAAACTCGGGAGCTCCCGGAGGTTCTGTTTCTGTTAGAATTAGAGGTGTTGCTACCGTATTAGGTGGTGCAGAGCCATTGTATGTGGTTGATGGAATGCCTGTTAATGATATATCTTATTTAAGCAGTGGTGATATTGAATCGGTGAATGTGTTGAAAGATGCTTCAGCAACAGCAATTTATGGTGCCCGAGGTGCTAATGGTGTAATATTGATTTCAACTAAAAAGGGACAGAAGGGTGATGATATTATAACTTTTAATGCCTCTTGGGGTGTTCAAAGTGTTAATACTGATCTTAATTTGTTGAACGGACGGGAGTGGTATGATATTCAAACGGAGATTAATAAAACTCGTGCCAAGCCTATCAATCTTGCCAATGCCGATCCTTCAATATCAACCAATTGGATGAAAGAACTTAGCCGAAATGCTGGAATGCAGAATTATGATTTATCTTTTTCGGGTGGTAAAGAGGACTATAAGTACAACCTTGCATTTGGATACTTAGCTCAGGATGGAACTATTCTAAAAACTGATTATGAGCGTATAAACGGTAAGATAGGTCTTGAAAAGAAGATGCGTGGCTTCCTAACCGTTGGAGTAAATGCAGTGGTATCTAACGCAATTCGAAATAATATACTCGAGGGAAGTAATACTGTAGGTATTGTAAACTCAGCAATAAAATTAGAGCCTGTGGTTCCTGTGAAAAATGGTGATGGAACGTGGGGTTACTCACGGTTTATTGACTATCCTAACCCTGTTGCAGCGATTGAATATACCAATGATAAAGATAAAATACTAAATCTGGTGGGTAATGTATTTGCCGAATTGAAATTGTATGACGGGTTAAGCTATAAGTTAATGTTGGGAGGTGATGTTCGTAAGTCGGACTCATATATTTTTAATCCTGTGTATAATGTTGCTAATTTTCAGCAAAATACAGTATCGAAAGTTACTCGTTCAAATTATACACGAAGTAATATGCTTGTTGAAAACACATTGAATTACAGTAAGTTGTTTAATGATGTTCATAATGTAAATGCTATGGTGGGCTATAGTGCCGAAAAATACACTTTTGAGAATTTAGGTGCTTCAAAACAAGATGTGCCCAATAATAGTACAAGTATGCAGTTTATTGATGCGGCACAGTCAGCCAGTTCTGCTACAGCTTCGGGTACTAAGATTGAGTCATCACTTCTATCATATATCGCAAGGGTGAATTATGCCTACGACAATAAATATTTATTAACTGCATCATTACGCGCTGATGGTTCTTCTCGTTTTGGCGAAGGTAACAGATATGGTTATTTCCCCTCTTTTGCAGCAGCTTACCGCATATCAAACGAAGAGTTTTTCAGGAATATTGCAGGTGATGTTATTGATAATTTGAAAATCAGAGTGGGATGGGGTAAGGTAGGTAATCAGAATATTGATGATTACGCATTCCAAAATCTGCTAAGCTCACATATTCAATACTCTTATCTGTTTGGACAGCCCGAGATGTTAAACCAAGGGTTGACATCCATAGCAATGGGAAATAAAGATATAAAATGGGAATCTACCCAATCTACCAACGTTGGATTTGATCTTGAGGTGTTGAATAGTCGTCTTTCGCTTTCGGTTGATTACTATAAAAAAACAACAAAGGATATGTTGTTCAGAGAGCCTATTCCTTATTATCTTGGATTTGAGTCGGGACCAATGAGTAACGTGGGTGAGGCAGAAAACTTTGGTTTTGAGTTCGTTGCAGGATGGAATGATAAAGTGGGTGATTTTTCATATAATGTTTCGGCTAACTTAACTACTCTGAAAAACAAGATGTTGAGTATCGGCGCCGGTGTTCCTTTGGCAGGAGCAGCAATACGTAATGGATCGGCCACAATGACCAAAGTAGGTTATCCTATTGGTACATTCTGGGGCTATAAAACCGATGGATTAATAAATAGTGATGCCCAACTGACAGAAGTAAAGGTGCGTCAATCAGGAGCGGGATTAGGTGATGTTGTTTTTAGGGACATCAGTGGTGCCGTTGATGCTAATGGTAGAGATATTCCTGATGGAAAAATAACTGATGCCGATAAAACAATGATTGGTAAGCCGCTACCCGATTTCGAGTATGGAATAAATATTGGGGCAGCCTATAAAGGAGTTGATTTTGCAGCAGTATTTGTGGGCACTCAAGGTAATGATATCTTCAATGCCATGAGGTATTTCACTTACGACCTGTCTGACGTTACCAATAAATCAAAAGATGTATTAAACTATTGGACACCTTCAAATACCAATACCAAAATTCCAAGATTGAATGGTAATGATCAGAATGATAATAAGAGAATTTCTGATATGTATATTGAAGATGGTTCTTACTTTAGACTTAAAACTCTACAGATAGGATATACTTTTCCAACTAATTTGACTAGAAAAATTAAAGTTGAAAAGTTGAGGGTGTATGTGGCCGGACAGAATTTGTGGACATTGACCGACTACTCCGGAGCAGATCCTGAGATTGGACAAATAAGTAGTACCAACTATCTGAGTAGAGGTGTGGATATAGGAACATATCCGCAGGCAAAAGTCTTTTCGTGTGGTGTAAGTATAACCTTGTAAATTGTTGATTCTATGAGAGCTATAAACTTAATTTTATATATAGTGGCAGTAACTCTGCTGGTGGGGTGTAGTGATGATTTTCTGGATAAGAAAAAGCTAGGCTCCCTGACTTCCGATAACTTCTTTCTTTCTGAAAATGATGCTTTTCAATCTGTAGTGGCTGCATATTCCGATTTGAAGGATTATCGTTACACGTGGACTATATGGGCTTTTGGAGACGTGTTGTCCGATGATGCAACTTATAGCGGTAGTGATGCCGATGCCCAGTCGTATGCACTAATGGAGAGTTTTAACTACCCAACCGATAATGGCCGTATATTAGGACGTTGGCAAATACTGTATCGAGGTATTAATAAGGCCAATCAAGCATTTGATGGCATATCAAAAATGGATGAAGGAGTTTTCGTAACAATGTCGAAAAATAGACTGATTGGTGAAGCCCTGTTTTTAAGAGCATTCTATTATCATGAACTTGTAAAGGTGTTTGGTGATGTGGTGTTATTCCCTAACACTCCAACTATTGCCGATAAGCAGAAACAAAGGTCGCCCGTAGCCGAAGTGTATAAGCAGATAGAGGATGACCTGAAACTGGCAGCACAATATTTGCCATCTGTCAATCAGATAAATATGAATAGTGATGCAGGTAGGGTAACAAAAGGAGCAGCAAATGCTCTTCTTGCCAGAGTTTATCTATATCAGAAAAAATATGACGAGTGTAAAACTGCCTGCCTTAGCGTGTTTGCTGATGGCTACGAGCTCGAAGATGACTACGGTTTTGTATTCTCTTTAGCCGGTGAGCATTGTAAAGAGTCAATATTTGAGATTGACCATTATAACTCTTCAACTCAATCGGCAGCTACAACCAATAATGGTAACTTTCATGTTCTTATGATGATGCCTTTCGGAACTACCTATGGTTATGGTATTAACCAGCCCCGCCAGAGTCTTGCCGATGCTTTTGATGAAGCAGGTGATGTGGTGCGTAAGGATGCTACGCTACTTACCGAGGATGATTTGCAACTTTGGGAATCAGCCGAAGATTTTTCAAAACTTGAGCGTAATAGAACCGGTTATTATAATCAGAAATATTATTTGAAACCATCCGAACGCTCGGTTGAGATACGTAATAATCCTACTAATATTCGAATTATCCGACTTTCGGAGGTGTATTTAACTTATGCCGAAGCGTGTGTTAAAGGAACTTCTGCCGATGATGCCACAGCACGCGAATACCTAAATAAAGTTAGAAGACGTGCCGGCCTGGCTGATAATACCACCGACACAGGAAATAATCTTTTCGAGGCTATTTTTAAAGAGAGACGCCTTGAACTGGCTATGGAAGGACATCGCTATTTCGATGTTATAAGAGCTGGCAAAGGTGCCGAATTATTTAAGGATAAAGGAACTTTTGTAGAAGGCATTAGTAATTTAATGCCTATCCCACAAGCCGAAATTGATCTAAGTGGAGGTGCAATGACACAAAATCCTATAAGATAATTTATGGTTGATAAATATAAAAGAGGTGTCCGTAAAGGATGCCTCTTTTAGAATTAAAATAATTGTTTTCAATCGCACTGCTATTGCGTAGATAATATTGTTTAGAAGATTATAAATGATTGTGAGTCACTGATTAAAATCATATTGAAAGAGGAGCCAAGTGTGAATAATATTGGCTATTTTTACTTCAATAAAACCTCCTACTATGAAATATATTTTAATTGTAATTGGATTATTGGTGCTCACAAACATTAGTAGTCAGAATGTTGAAGAGCTTCAGAAAGAGATTGGTGTGCTTAAACAGCAGGTCGCCGATATGAAACACTCATTCGAACGTTTGGAGAAAATTGCTGACGACCAGCTGTGGTTCTCAAGGGTTGGCGATGTTGCTTTCATCGATAAGGTGTTTATTTGCGGTCCGGCAGTGGCAAACCAGCCCAACCCCACGGCAATGGGGGTTGATAATCCACTGAAATTCTGGAGTTATGTTTTTATCCCTCTTAATATTGATGTTGAGAAGAAATATCCGCTTATAGTGTTGCCCCATGGTGGTGTTCATGGAAATTTTAGTACTTACCATACTCATATAGTAAGAGAACTTATGGCACAGGGGTATATAGTTGTTGCTCCAGAATATCGCGGAAGTAACGGTTATGGCAAATCATTCTGGAAAACAATTGATTATGGTGGCCGTGAAGTTGATGATGTAACAGCCAGTCGCGACTATATGGTTGAAAATTACCCGTTTGTTGATGCTTCCCGAGTTGGAATCATTGGCTGGAGCCATGGCGGACTTATAACACTTTTCAGTATTTTTGATCATCCCGAAAAGTATCAGGTTGCATATGCAGGTGTACCTGTTTCCGACCTTGTGGCGCGAATGGGTTATTATGATGATGAGTATCGTGCGCTCTTTTCGGCCGGCTACCATATTGGTAAAACAGCACGTGATAACGTGGCAGAATACCGCCGTCGTTCACCGGCATGGAATACATCAAAATTCAAAAATACTCCATTGCTTATCTATACCAATACCAATGATGATGATGTAAATGTGCTTGAAGTTGAGCATCTCATAAAAGCTCTAAAGGCTGAAGGAAAGAGTTTTTCCTACGAAATATTTCAGGATATTCCAGGAGGTCACTCCTTTGACAGGATAGACCCTAAGCAGAGTCGTGAAATCAGACTAAAAGTGTGGCAGTTTCTGGCTGCCAAGCTTAACCCTCCTACGCCGCTGCGTAATCTGAAAGATATGGGTAAAGTGGCTTATTATCCCATTAAAAAATAGAAAATAGTAGCTGGAATTATGATTCGTTAGATATCTTTGTAAGCTGATATTACACTAGGCTAATCTTAATCTCACTACAATGGCTAAAAAAGGAAACCAACAGACAAAGTTATCTCCCGAGAATTATATCCGTACCAAGGCGCGCACGCTGCCAATACATGAGTGTATGGTGAATCATGCCTGGGAAGAGGCTCGTATGGCCAATGTTATGATTGCCCGTAAACACACAAACGGCAATATCACCGGGTGTAATTTTCTTGTTGATTTGATGGCATTGGGTATTAAGGGCAGTAGTTATTTCTTTAATATGGATATTGTCGAATATAATGAAGTGGTAGCTAGCTGGAAAAATGAGCATGGATTTATCACTATACCTTATGCATTGGCTCACAATATTATACTTGCTGCCGAAGAGTATTCCGAAGATCTTGGTTTCCAGCAGTGTAAGCTGTATAGAAACACCACAAAATATATGCTTGATGAGGATACCGACGATATAGAACTTATAGAGATTGAGTGTGGCGTTAACGGCAAACCAATGCTTGCATTAACCGATAATATGGATGTGATGACAATCCGTAGTTACCACGAAACACTTAAGAAATCGGTGGGAGAGGATGGATATACTTTTATTGAAAATTGGGGTGATTTTGATGCTTCCAGAAGTTATGCAGATGATGAGCAATTTTTCTTAGATAACATAGATAGGGTATTTAATATGCCCGAAGATGAGAGAGGGCACTTCTTTGAAATTGCGGCTGAATTAATTGATGAATATAAGTCTAGTGATAAAATTGAAGTTATTAAGGGTAAAATAGATTTTATTAAGAATCTTAAAGTAAATAGGAGAGAAGTTTCACCTGAGTTTTTAGGATTGAAGCCTGATGATGAGCTGCCATCGGAAACGGCTGTCGAATATTTTTGTGATGTTTTGGGTGCTGTTATTGCAGAAGAGAGTGTTATTTCCCGTGCTGAAAGATTGAGTAAGTTATTACCCGGGCATCCTGCTACCACTTTAGCCACTCTATTTGCAAATCTGAAAACTGAAGATTTTGATTTTAATGGTTTTGCAGCCAAAGGCGTTAAAGATTTTCCTGATTATGGTCTATTGCAGATGTTTAATGATACTTATGTGGCTGATAATTTACTTGCAATATCAAAGAAAAATGATGGAGTGCTTGATTTCAAAAAGTATTTTGGTGATAGAACCGAGTTTAACCAGTTAGAGTTATTTCATTATTTTCAAAGTTCTTCCATTTTAGCTGGGAGCTTTGATGACTTGGAGTATCTTATGGCGATTTTGGATAGTATTCCGGAATTATCTATTGATGAGGATTTGATGATGATACTAAATAGATTTGTTGTAGAGGTTGTGTTTAACAGCTTAAGGAATATTTTGCTAAGTTAGTAGGTGAGGAGAGTTTGTAATATAAAAAAGAGCCGCTCAATATTGAACGGCTCTTTTTTAATATCTTAAATATCATCAAATTATCATTCCGGCACCAACTGTTTCGTTGGTTGCCTCGTCAATTAAAATAAGGCTTCCGGTGATTCTGTTGTCCTTGTATGAGTCGAAGAACAGTGGTTTTGTAGTGCGAATGGTTACACGCGCTATGTCGTTCATTTCCACCTCTTTATTGTCAAAATCTTTCTCAAGGGTGTTGATGTTCATCTTGTACTCTATGTTGGTAATCATGCATTTAGCATCCGAAGAGGTGTGTTTTACCACATATTTACCGCGTGGCATCATCTTGCGCTCGTTGAACCAGCACACCATCATGTTGATATCCTGACTCGCCTGAGGGCCGTTGGCTTCTCTCACAATCATATCTCCACGGCTTATGTCGATATCATCCTCAAGAGTAATTGATACCGATTGTGGTGCGTAAGCCTCAGTGAGGTGCTCCTCCATCATGTCGATACTTTTAACGGTTGATGCGAATCCTGATGGCAGAACTTTTACTTTGTCGCCTACTTTTATGGTGCCACTGGCAACCCTGCCTGCATATCCTCGGTAGTCGTGCCATTCGGTAGTTTGAGGACGTATGATATACTGCACCGGGAAACGGAAATCATGAAGATTTATATCTCCGGTGATATGTATGTTTTCTAGAAGGAACATAAGTGTTGGGCCATCGTACCAATCCATGTTTGTAGATCTCTCTACCACATTATCGCCATTCAGTGCGCTTATGGGCACAAAGCGGATGTCCTTAACTGCCAGTTTTCCAGATATCTTCTCGATATCCGATTTTATCTCTTCAAATTTCTTCTCATCGTAGTTGATGAGGTCCATTTTATTCACGCAGAAAATAACATGCGGAATTTGTAGCAGCGACGCAATGTAGGCATGACGGCGGGTTTGCTCCAATACACCATGGCGGGCATCAACCAATATTAAAGCCACGTTGGCAGTACTGGCGCCTGTCACCATGTTACGGGTGTACTGTATGTGACCGGGGGTGTCGGCAATAATGAATTTTCGCTTCGGGGTGGCAAAGTATCTGTATGCCACATCGATGGTAATTCCCTGCTCACGCTCGGCTCTAAGTCCGTCGGTGAGTAGTGCAAGGTTAACTCCCTCATGGCCTGCACGTTGACTGGTTGCTTCGATAGCTTCCAGCTGGTCGTCGAATATTGCTTTACTATCATATAGCAAGCGGCCTATAAGGGTACTTTTGCCATCATCTACGTTTCCTGCTGTGGTGAAGCGCAGGAGCTCCATATTTAGATATCCAGTTTCTTTTCCAGACATAACATTCAGTTTTTAATAGTCATCAACACTTAATTAGAAATATCCTTCACGCTTACGGTCTTCCATAGCAGCTTCCGAGCGTTTGTCGTCGGCTCGTCCTCCACGTTCGGTGATGCGCGATGCAGCCACCTCATGAATAATATCTTCTAGTGTGTTGGCGGTACTTAATGTTAGTCCTGTACAGGTAATATCTCCAATTGTGCGGCAACGTACTTGCATCTTCTTCACCGATTCGGTGGGCTTAAGTGTCATGCACGATTCGTTAGCCATTATAACTCCGTCGCGCTCAAATACTTCACGCTCATGAGTAAAGTATAGGCTTGGCAGTTCGATGTTTTCCATCAATATATATTGCCACACATCCATTTCGGTCCAATTGCTTATGGGGAATACTCTGAAGTGCTCGCCCATATTTTTGCGACCGTTAAAGATGTTCCATAGTTCGGGGCGCTGGTTTTTGGGGTCCCACTGTCCAAACTCGTCACGATGTGAGAAGAAACGCTCTTTTGCTCTTGCTTTTTCTTCGTCGCGTCGGCCACCACCCATTGCAGCATCACACTTAAGCTCTTCGAGGGCATCTAGTAGTGTTACTGTTTGTAGTTTGTTGCGGCTTGCGTTATATCCTTTCTCCTCTACCACTCGTCCCTGGTCGATTGAGTCCTGCACATAGCGTACTATGCAACGTGCACCTGTTTTTTCCATTAGCTCGTCACGATAATCAAGCGTTTCTTGGAAGTTGTGTCCGGTATCTATATGCAGAAGTGGGAATGGCACTTTGCCTGGCCAGAAGGCTTTTCGGGCAAGGTGAAACATCACAATAGAGTCTTTCCCTCCTGAAAAAAGCATCACCGGGCGTTCAAACTGGGCAGCCACTTCGCGTAACACGAAAATCGACTCGGCCTCAAGTTCTTTGAGGTGGTTGATTCGGAAGTTATTCATAATAGTCTAGTTGTATCCTTTTAAATAATTTTGCCGTTTGGCTTTTTAAAGATGCAAATTTAATCAATTTTGAACGTATTATAAAATCATTTGATAGGATATTGCTAAAAGGGTGATATAGATTGAATAGCTTTAATGATTTTCCATCAAAATAGAAAACCATTAAGAGAATTAATATTTAACTCCCTTAATGGTTCAAATAAAATATTGTAATAGATTATTAGTCTAGATTTTCAATATTATCGGTATCGAAGCTCTTATTGTACTGCGTCATAGCCTTGAGGCTCATACCCACGTTAGAGAATCCTCCGTCGTGATATAGGTTCTGCATGGTAACCTTACGAGTAAGGTCGGAGAACATAGTTACGCAATATTCGGCACACTCTTGAGCTGATGCGTTACCAAGTGGCGACATGCGCTCGGCAAAGTCCATCAGTCCGTCGAATCCTTTAACACCACTACCGGCAGTAGTCATTGTGGGTGACTGTGATATTGTGTTGATACGCACTTTTTTCTCGCGGCCATAGATGTAACCAAAGCTGCGTGCTATCGACTCTAGAAGAGATTTGGCATCTGCCATATCATTGTAGCCGTAGAATGTGCGCTGTGATGCGATGTAGGTGAGTGCCACCACTGAACCCCACTCGCTCATAGCATCCATTTTAAATGCCACTTGAAGCATTTTATGAAATGAGATAGCAGAGATATCTAGGGTTTTATTCAGATAGTTGTAGTCTAAGTCGTGGTAAACTTTCCCTTTACGCACGTTAAGTGACATACCAATGGAGTGTAGTACGAAGTCGATTTTTCCGCCAAGTACTTCCATTGATTTCTGAAATACGTTTTGCAAATCTTCAACACTGGTAGCGTCAGCAGGAATAATCTCTGCATTGCATCGCTTACCCAGCTCAATAACTTCGCCCATGCGGCAGGCAACAGGTGTATTAGAAAGGGTGAAAGTAGCACCTTGAGCATGCGCCATCTCTGCCACTTTCCAGGCAATCGACATATCGTTCAATGCACCAAAAATAATTCCTCGTTTACCTTGTAGTAGATTAGTTACCATAATCATCTTAGTTTAATTGAAGGCACAAATATAAAATATATATGTTGTATAACACAAGCTTATGTGATAAATTTCATCCTTTTT
>CAZWOA010000069.1:0-16559 GCA_964635545.1 uncultured Marinilabiliaceae bacterium | reverse complement strand
TGTCGAATCTGGTAAGCAGTGCTACATGAAGCGACCAATACCAAGAACGATATCAATATAATAAATCGTGATAGTAGTCTCATAATTTATCCGGTTAGCAGGTAGAAGTGCATTTAATACAACAATTTACTACTACCTGGCATTATATCATGACCAAATATAAATAAAAAAGGGTGGATTACACACCACCCTTCTACGAATATTTTGTTTTTCACTATTACATATTCATACCGCCACACACGTGTATGGTTTGTCCTGATACGTATGAAGATAGTTCGGAACCCAGGAACACACAAATATTTGCAACATCCTCGGGAGTACCACCACGTTTAAGCGGAATTTTATCAATCCACTCTTTCTTAACATCTTCAGGAAGCACATCGGTCATCTCGGTCATGATGAAGCCCGGAGCAATAGCATTACAACGGATTCCTCTTGAGCCAAGCTCTTTACCTACTGATTTGGTAAAGCCAATCATACCTGCTTTTGAAGCTGCATAGTTGGCCTGTCCGGCATTACCGCTCACACCCACCACACTACTCATGTTGATGATTGAGCCACTGCGCTGTTTAAGCATGGTGCTCTGAACCGCTTTGGTGAAGTTAAAGCAGGACTTAAGGTTAACATTAATAACGGCATCCCACTGCTCTTCGGTCATTCTCATAAGCAGAGTATCTTTGGTGATACCTGCATTATTGATAAGGATATCCACTCTTCCGAAATCTTTAACAATCTCTTCAACCACTCTTTGAGTATCAGCAAAATTACTGGCATCAGATGCATATCCTTTAGCTTTCACTCCCAATGCTGTAAGCTCGGCTTCGGTAGCTTTGGCGGCATCATTAATTGCAAGGTCGGTAAACGCAACATTACAACCCATTTGGGCATATTTCAGTGCAATGGCTTTACCGATACCGCGAGCAGCACCGGTAATAATGGCTGTTTTTCCTTCGAGTAACTTCATTTTATTACGTTTTAGTTAAGTTTCTTCTTTTTCAGAAGAGGTTAATTAACAATCAATTATCATGTAAAAAAGGTCTCATAAAAATAAAATGAGACACTATTTAAAACGGGTTTAAATATACAACAAAAAATAATAAATATCCACAACAGAAGTAAAGATTGGGGTGGGATTAAAAAACTGGGATAGAGGATAAAAAGAAAATATACTTCCCTACGGACAGATGAACAAGACCCGACAAATAAATAAAAGTTCTAATTTCAATCTTGACAATACATCCTATAACCACTAAATTGTAATTAATTGTCCGGAGGACAAAATATGAATAACCGTAAGATTCATCTTACGGTAATGACACTTTCCTTCTACTCTCACATTTCCATAAGCGCTGCCAGCTGGGCGAAGGCTTCTCCGGCCTTCATAGGTATATGCAAGTCGGTGATATCGCGGGTGAAGACTGACTCATTGGGATTTACCTCAACAATAAATGCCCCATTACGCTTGGCTTCGTAGGGTATGTTAGCTGCGGGAAACACCTCGCCCTGAGCACCTACTATTATTACCAGGTCGGTTTGCCGTGCATGCTCCACACTCAGAAAATGAGCCGTCTGAGGAATGGCCTCACCAAAAAAGACAAAGCCGGGCTTCATAAGCGAGTTACATTTATTGCAATACACGGGAATCGACTCGAGCAACTCTTTGGAAACAGAAAACTTATTATCGCACTTGGTACACTCCAACTGCTTGCTATTACCATGATACTCAACCACAACCTTACTGCCAGCCTCTTGATGCAGATTATCGATATTCTGAGTTATAACAGCCTTCAAAATGCCATGCTCCTCAAGTTTTGCAAGCATTATATGTGCCATATTGGGTTTGGCATCACCAAAAAAACCATAGAACACCTCGCGTATAACCTCCCATGATTCATGAGGTTTCCTGAAAAAGAAATCAATATCGAGCGATTGCGGGTCATATTTATTCCATATGCCATGCTCGCCACGGAAAGGCGGAATGCCACTTTCCACCGATATTCCGGCACCGGTAAAGGCTATGGCATGTTTAGAATTCAGTAATTTTTCTTTAAGCAGTTCCATAAAATTATCTCCTTTACTCCAAAGATACCAATTATTTTCTGCATTTTCTTTTCAAGTGATAACCATTAATTGAGAAGGATTGTTGAAACAACGCTACAACTCCTTCTGCTTCTCCAGATTACGCACCAATCCTGCATATTTACCATCAAGAGCCACCAATGATGCATGGTTGCCACGCTCAATAATCTCTCCATTCTCAAGTACCAGTATGAGGTCGGAATTTTTGATGGTGCTAAGCCTGTGCGCCACAGCAATCACGGTGCGACTGGCAAAAATATTATTGATTGCCTTCTGGATATACTGTTCAGTTATAGAGTCAACCGAACTCGTTGCCTCATCAAGAATTACCACATCCTTATTGCCGGCAATGGCTCGGGCAAACGATATGAGCTGCCCCTCTCCTTTCGATAGATTTCCACCGCTATCCTGCACCTTGAAATTATATTTACCGGGCAGTTTATCGATAAAATGGTCGGCATACACAAATCGCGCAGCATCTTCAACAGCCTTACTATCAATACTTTTACGCCCAAGACCGATATTAAATCCAATGGTATCGTTGAACAGATAAATATCCTGCTGCATCACCGATACCGTTTCGCGCAACCTACGCAACGGCATATCTCTAAGCTCCTCACCATTAAGCATTATCGACCCCCGATAGCCGCTATAAGCCTTGGTAAGCAGCCGTATAATTGTTGATTTGCCCGAGCCTGTGGTGCCCACCAATGCTATGCGTTCGCCGCGCTTTAGCGTAAAAGATATATCCTTGAGCACGTCATCACCATCATCAGAATATCTAAACCACACATTCTTAAACTCAATCGTTTCTATATCAATAGGTTTAATATCAGTTCTATCCACACATTCGGCACCCTCCTCCTCTTCCTGGCTAAACATAACACTAATATGGTCGAGGGCGGACAGGGAGCGCTGTATGGTTGTAATCTGCTGTGCAAACTGCCTCACCGGAATAAACAGCCGGCCGAGAGTAGTGATAAACACCACCAACACACCAATGGTAAGATGCAAATTCCATATCTGTGAAGCACCATACCAAATTATAAGTGCTGTTGATATTGAAGTTATTCCTTCAACGATTGAAAAAAGTGCAGCATCATACACGTTGGAGCGGTTTTGGGCATCGCTGTACTCTTTATTGAGCTTATCGTACTTGGCAAATGTAGTCTCTTCGGATGCAAACAGACGAATGGTCTTCATGCCGTAGATTGACTCTTGCAGGTATGCAGCCGACTTGGCCAAGCTGCTTCGAGAGGTGTCGAAAGCCTTACGAATTTTCTTCCGTAGAACCCTAATCACAACATACAACACAGGTGCAGCAAGCATTAGCACCAGTGTCATACCCCAATCGAGATAAAATAGGTAGCCGATCAATGCAATGGTTTTGAAGCTATCAGCAAAAAGCCCCGACACACCTGTGGCAAACGACTCGGAGAGGCTCTCCATATCACTGGTCAATCGCGATAAAGTCACGCCGATGGGATTTTTATCGTAATATCGCATAGGGAAACGGAGCGACTTACCAAAAAGCTCACGCCTCAAATCAATTACGGCCAATTCGCCGGCTTTGGCAAATGAGTAGCTGTAAAATCCGTCGAAAATAAAGTTGACAAGCAGAACCACAATCAATATAATGCCATATATTTTAAGTCCTTCATGATTTCCGGTAACGATAAAATCGTCGATAACCTTCTGCACAAGCCACAAAAAGGCGATGCTTAATACGGTAGTTGTGGGTATGGAGGCGCCACTAAGGTAAATCCACCTCTTGTGCGGCACAAAATATCGAAAGAACTTCTTAATAAGTTTCCAGTCTTTGGATTCAAATATATCAAGGATTTTCACTCCACACCTCCTTCCTGCACCAACCATGTATTACGGTAAAAATCGGAACCGGCCAGCAACTCTTCATGAGTGCCAATGGCAGTTATTTCACCATTTTCGAGCACTATATTAAAATCGGTCTTCTCGAGCACACTCATCCTGTTGGACACCACTAAGATACTGGTAACCACTTTATTATCAAACAATCGCCCGATAAGAAAACGCTCGGTATCGATATCAACAGCCGAAAAAATATCATCAAGAATAAGCAGTTCGCCCGGAGCATACAGCGCCCTCGCAAGGCTAATACGCTGCTTTTGTCCACCGGAAAGCATCACACCTTTCTCGCCAACAATGGTTTTCTCACGTTTATGAAACCGCTCAATCTCATCAGTAAGGGCACTATCGTAAACCACCCTGTCGATAAGCTCCTTCTCGGGCTGCAACCCTTTGGCAAGTGCAATATTATTCTCTATGGTATCAGAAAAAAGGAACAGATCCTGACTCACAGTGCGCACCACCGACCGCAAATCACTACCGTTGATTAATGCAGCATCTTTAGAGCCAAAAAAAATCTCTCCTTCGGCAGGTTTCAAATAACCATTCACACAGTTGATAAGGGTACTTTTGCCGGAGCCCAGCGGCCCAGTAACACCAACCACCTGACCGGGTGCTATTTTGAAGCTAATATTTTTTAAGGCAGGCTTATCTCCATTATGATATGTATAAGTGAGATTTCGAACCTCAACGCCATCATCAAACAGTTTACTTGCCTCTTTTTCTGGCATTAAGGGCAGTTTATCGTCCTCGCCATTTTTATTCATTATGGTCTGAATACTACTGATACCCACAAATCCTTGCTGAAACACCGACAGCAACCAGCCAAGTCCGGCGATGGGCTGAGTGAGCAGAGCCGAATAGGCAATAAACTCGGTGAGCTGCCCAATGGTGAAATTACCCTGAATAACATAGAGGCCGCCAGCCATAAGGATTACCACCTTAAGCACCTGCTCCATATTACCCAGCAAGGGCATAACGAACGAGCGTATCCAGGCAATCTTCAACGTGTAGCCAAATAGCGACACATTCTCCTCATTCACACTATCTTCGGCCCATTTATGGATATTATAGCTCTTTATAACACTATTGCCCGAGAGAAAAGACACAGTTTTGCCCGACAGCCGTTGCAGGGCATCCATGCGCAGGTGGGTATTTTTCACCATCACCACAAGTCCTACCCTTACAATAGTAAAAATAACTACTATGGGCAGAATGCAATACAGAGTCAGCGTTGGCGACATCATCCACATTTTATATGGAGTAACCGACAGCGAAAAGAGTATATTGGCAATTTGCAATAATCCGAAGCCGGTAATCATACGCACTCCACTGATATCGTTATTTACACGGGAAATAATTGCCCCAGAGCTATTATCATCATAGTAACTTTTGCCAAACGAGGTTAATTTACGATACATATCGCCCTTCAGCCTCCGTTCCACAAGTCGCCCTGGCACCAGAAAAAGAGTGCGCGACAGGGTGCGTATAACGATGAGCACAAGCGCCAGCACCACAATCATAACCACATTATGAATAAAATGGGAATGATTATCACTGCCCCCTATTATTGAGTCGATGGCCGACTGAATATACCCGGGGATAGTGACCGATATGAGGATGGTAAGCACCAAAGAGACGATACCTGCCAGATACCACCACTTGTACTTTTGGGCATAAGTGTATATAAATTTAAGTTTCGACAGCATTAATTGAGGATATGATGATGAAAACTGCAAAGATACTAAATATCTAACTTTATCGACCGTTAAATATTTGAGTTACATCGCCATTCCACTCATTATTATACAATTCAAGATATTGGGCAGCAGTACTTTTGCCCGCCTTCAGGATTGCATCGAGCGGCTCGAGGTATCCCTCCTCCGACTCAATTCCCATCTCTTGGGCTCTGCGCACAAGTCCCTCGTGGGAGAGTTTCAAAATATCGGCAGCTATATCTTTGAGTTTGAAATTGTTATAAACAGCATCAAGACCGTGTACCGGCACTTGCGAACGCAACCCTTCAATATTTTCGGCACCCATATTCATGGCAATTTTATAGGCTTCAGCCAGCGATGTAGAGTCATAAAACAAGCCAACCCACAAAGCAGCCAACGACGTTGTTACCCTCACATTAGCGGCATCGGCTCCCCTTAATTCAAGGAACTTCTTCAGCCTTATATCCGGAAAAACAGTGGATACATGTACTTCCCAATCATCGATAGTGGCATTATAATCGCGGTTATTCATATATTGCCTGAAAGTCATCCCTTGTGCCGATGAGTAATTATCATTGCGATATATGAAGTACATAGGCACATCGAGCAGATACTCCACCCAGCGACTGAAGCCAAAATCATCATCAAAAATAAACGACAGGAAACCACATCTCTCACTATCGGTATTATCCCAGATATGCGAACGATAGCTTTTGTAGCCATTGGGCTTACGCTCGGTAAAGGGTGAATTGGCAAACAGAGCCATCACCACCGGCTGAAAAGCCTGAGCCACACGTGCTTTAACCACCATATCGGCCTCCGACTCAAAATCGAGATTTACCTGTGTGGATGAAGTACGAGTCATCATATCAAGCCCCAGCGTACCTTTTTTAGGCATCCACTCACGCATGTATCTGTATCGCTCTTTGGGCATCCATGGTATATCATCGCGCCTCCACAGAGGGTCGAAACCTATGGGAAGGTTATAGAAGCCCATCTCCTTGCCCAGGCTGGTAATAAGTTCGCAATGAGCCTTCGTCTCTTTAAAAGTTTGATGTATGGTTTTAAAATTTCGTCCCGAAAGCTCAAACTGGCCGCCCGGCTCAAGGGTTATTGATGCTCCGTTTTGGGAGAGTGCTATAAGGTTTTCCTTCTCATAAACAGGACTCCATCCCCTACTCTCAATCTCCTGAAGCACCTGAAGAATTCCCGGGTGGTTATCATACTCGAGCCGGCGTAAAGTTGCACGGCTGTATAAAAATTGCTCTTGTTCGGTACCGATGCCCCACTCACTTTTTGGTTTCATGCCTTCGCGAAACCATCCTATCAAATCATCGGTGTGTAATCTGTTGGTCATTGTTGTATCTCTAAGTTGGTTATATAATGGTGTTAACATTTTGATTATGAATTAAGTATGCAATCAAGAACATACTTCTCCACATTTCGGTTTTTACCTATATAAGGGTAATCATGCATCGACAGCATAGCCGGCGCATTTAGTTCTATAACTATGTGATTATCAAGTGCTGGCATACTATCAACATCAGCAATAATCATATCTACACCCGCAATGCGCAAGCCGAGAGCAGCAGCTGCTTTTACAGCCACATTTTTGTACCCTTGACCAATCTCGTCGGTAACATCGATGCTATCGCCACCGGTGCTGAGGTTGGAGTTATGACGAAGATAAATCTTTCTGCCTTCAGCAACTACAGAATCGGGCGTTAAGCCTTGAAGAGCAAGATGACGCATCACCTCATCATCAATCAAAATTTTCAGCAGAGGATGGCGGTAATCATCACCTCTGCCCACATTTTTCATATCGATAAGACGGCTAATGGTATTCACACCATCACCGGTTATATTGGCCGGTTCGCGATAGGCAATAGCCCTCACCACACCATCAATCACCAAAAACCTATATTCGCATCCCTGATGAAACTGCTCAATTATAACCTTGTCCGACAGACGAAATGCCTTATCTACAGCAGTTTTAAGCTCATCAATAGTTGTAATAGAGGTGCTAACGCCCAGGCCATGATCGGTATCGGCAGGCTTCACCACAAGCGGGAAAGGCGGGATAGATACATCCTCCAACCTATTACCAGCACTCAAAATCACACCTCTGGCATAGCTAATACCCTTACGGTGAAGCATTTGCTTAGTCATCCATTTATTATTGGAAAGCCAGTATGCAATTAGCGAATTGCCGTCGGATATGGTGCCTTCGTGAATTATATACTCACGCCCACTATAATGAACAGCAATTAAGTTGTTATTTGCATCGATTACTTCCCACTCCAAGCCTCGTTCAATAATCTCTTTAATGATGATTTGAGTAGTAGCCTCAAAACTCTCATACCCCTTGAGTGGCACAAAGTTATAGTTGGATATTTTATTAATTGTCATAATCAGAAATAATGATTCTCTTGTAAATCATTAATTACTAAACCGCATAAAACGATTATTGTTTTTGAAAATGGTTGCTATTATCAACAAAAAAACTCCGCTCTCTAGAAACGGAGTTTTCAGAGTCAATATGTATTATGCTTTAAATAAGCTCGATACTACGTTTAACAAACTTGGTTAACGCCTCACCTTTCAGCATATTATTGGATAGAAGTGCGAGGTCTATAAGCTGGCTCACCAGTTTCTCACCGGCTGCAAAGTTTTTAATCTCCTCATCTTTTTTGGCAGTCAGTTCGCCAATTTTCTTGTTCACATCATCCATCTCATCCTTATCGGCTTGTGGCACCTCCTCATCTTTTTTGCCCTCTCTGGCTTTATCAAGCTCGCTTCGTCGTTTTTCAAGAGTTTCGATTTTGGCAAATACCGGATTCACCTTGTCATTGGTAGCCTGTTCCATATTGGATATCACACGTTTAACAAGTTCGTGATTTCCATTCACTACGAGAGTGTAGCTATCGGGCATCTCGCCATAGAAAGCCATCATGCCGCCCTGCATTGCGCTCATCTCCTTCATACGACGCATCCATTCGCCCTGGGTAATCATCACCGGCACATCATTCTCGCCCAATGCTTCAAAGGCAACCACAAAATTGGCCTTGTCGATATTGGGAACCTGCGAGCTGAACACTGTGGTTAGGCTCTGTTTCTGACGGTCGGTAAGTTTCAACTCGGGATGATCGGTTTTCTGAATCAGCTTATCAACCACATCCGAATCTACACGCACGAAACGACACTTATCGAGTTTAGTTTCAAGGTAATTGAGGAAATGGGTATCCAGCTGTCCATCCATCCTTAGCACGTCGTAGCCCTTATTTTGAGCGGCTTGCACAAAACTGTGCTGTGACTGTTTGTCGGTTGTGTAAAGATAGATTAGATTGCCCTCTTTATCGGTTTGCCCACCTTTAATTATATCTTTATACTCATCGAGGGTGAAGTTTTTATCATCCACATTGGTGAGCATAACAAATTTCAAAGCCCTTTCGGCAAATTTCTCATCAGTAAGCATTCCATATTCGATAAACACCTTAAGGTCGTTCCATTTCTCTTCATATGTGGGTCGCTCCTTCTTGAAAATCTCCTCAAGTCTGTCGGCAACTTTTTTGGTGATATGGCTCGAAATTTTCTTTACATTACCATCACTCTGAAGATATGAACGGCTCACGTTAAGCGGAATATCGGGCGAGTCGATAACACCATGCAGTAGAGTTAAGAAATCGGGAACGATGCCTTCAACCGAATCGGTAACATAAACCTGATTACAGTAAAGCTGAATCTTATTGCGGTTTACATCGATATTGTTCTTTATTTTTGGGAAATATAGAACTCCGGTAAGGTTGAACGGATAGTCAACATTAAGGTGGATGTTAAACAGTGGATCGTCGGCCATCGGGTATAGATTACGGTAGAATGTGTCGTAATCCTCACTCTTCAATTCGCTTGGAGTGCGTGTCCACAATGGCTTGGTATCGTTTATCACGTTATCCTTATCGGTATCCACATTTTTACCGTCTTTCCACTCAGTCTGCTTACCAAACACAACCTCAACAGGCAAGAAGCGGCAATATTTTTTCAGTAGTCGTTCAATCTCACCCTTCTCGGCAAACTGCTGGTTTTCATCGTCTATATGCAGGATGATATCGGTGCCGCGACTCTCTTTTTCAATCTCTTCGAGAGTATATTCGGGTGTTCCGTCGCTAGTCCATTTCACGGCCTGAGCACCTTCAACAAATGATTTTGTAATGATTTCAACCTTTTTCGAGACCATGAATGATGAGTAGAAGCCCAATCCGAAGTGACCAATAATTGCATTGGCATCCTTCTTATACTTCTCAAGAAACTCATTGGCACCCGAAAATGCCACCTGATTGATATATTTATCAATCTCTTCGGCAGTCATACCCACGCCGCGGTCGCTGATGGTAATAGTTTTCTCCTTCTCATCGAGAACAACCCGCACTGCTATATCGCCCAACTCGCCCTTAAACTCACCTACCGAAGCAAGAGTTTTTAGTTTTTGAGTGGCATCAACAGCGTTTGAAACAAGCTCGCGAAGAAATATTTCGTGGTCGGAATAAAGATATTTTTTAATGATGGGGAATATATTCTCTGTAGTCACCCCAATGTGTCCTTTTTGCATAGTGGCGTATATGTTTTTTAAATTAGACATTTATGTTTCTATGCTAAGCACATCGCAAAGGATGTGCCACGGCCCAAAAACTGACAAGCCGTCAGCCTTCGCCATGCCAGTACTGACAATATGCACAATGCGGGTGACAAACGGACAAAAAAAGCTGCCTTAAATCAGCAGCTCTTCTTGATATTATTTGTTGTATTTAAAGAATTTGAGGTTATGCCCCATCTTCTCTTTTTTGGTATGCATATAAAACTCATTGTACTTGTTGGGCTCAATTTCGATGGGCACATTCTCCACTATCTCGAGGCCATAACCTTCAAGGCCAATGCGCTTAATAGGATTATTGGTCATAAGGCGCATCTTCTTCACTCCCAACTCTCTAAGTATCTGTGCGCCAACACCATAATCGCGCTCATCGGCATCAAAACCAAGTTCCACATTGGCATCCACTGTATCAAGTCCCTCTTCCTGAAGCTTATAGGCAGCTATTTTATTCATCAGGCCTATACCCCGTCCTTCCTGGTTCATATAAACAATCACGCCTCTACCCTCTTTCTCAATTGCTTCCATTGCTTTATGCAGCTGCTCGCCACATTCGCACCGCAAAGATCCGAAGATATCGCCGGTAGCACAAGATGAGTGCACGCGCACCAATATAGGTTCATCCTCGTTCCACTCACCCTTTATAAGAGCCATATGCTCAAGCCCGTTGGATTTTTGCTTGAACGGTATAAAGCGAAACTGCCCTTTAGCCGTTGGAAGTGACACCTCAACACCCTTAACAATCAAACTCTCTTTTTTAAGTCGGTATGCAATAAGATCCTTTATGGTGATGAGTTTCAGGTTGAACTCAGCAGCTATCTTCACCAAGTCGGGAAGGCGCGCCATGGTGCCATCCTCATTCATTATCTCAATAAGTACACCGGCCGGATACAGACCTGCAAGACGTGCCATATCAACGGTTGCTTCAGTATGTCCCGAGCGTTTAAGCACCCCTTTATCGCGTGCTATAAGCGGGAATATATGTCCGGGACGGCCTAGGTCGCCGGGTTCAGTTTTTGAATCGCAAAGAGCCAATATGGTTTTAGCTCTGTCGGAGGCTGAAATTCCGGTTGTACAGCCATGTCCCAGTAAATCAATGGATACAGTAAAAGGAGTGGCATGAAGCGAAGTATTATTGCCAACCATCATGTTGAGTTCAAGCTCTTCAGCACGCTTTTGAGTGATTGGCGCACATAGCAATCCACGCCCGTAGCGAGCCATGAAATTCACCTTTTCGGGGGTTATCAACTCGGCAGCACAGATAAAGTCGCCTTCATTTTCGCGGTCTTCATCATCAACCACAATTATTAATTCTCCTTTTCTGATAGCCTCAATGGCCTCCTCAATAGTATTGAGTTTAAATTCGTTTATCTTGTCTGACATCTCAGTTTGCATTAATTTCAGCAGTGAAAAAATTTCAAGCAATATTAATCAATTATTACCCAATTACCCAAATATTATTGCTTCTTGGCAAAGCGTTTTTTGAACCCTTTAACCATTTTATCAAAGAATATCGTATAAGCCTCCGAGTTGAGCAGTGCCGAGTCGGTGGATGACTTATATGTTAAAAACATTCCCATGGGTGCAAGCACGGCCGACGATAGCCACATGCCTTGATAGACCTGCCACACTCCGTCGCGGGCAAACTTAGCACCCATTGTATCGATTATATAATAAAAAATAAAAAACAGTACCGATATTACCACCGGCATTCCCAACCCTCCTTTGCGGATGATGGCTCCCAACGGTGCCCCGATAAAGAAGAATATGAGACATGCGAACGAAAGGGTGAACTTACGGTGAATCTCCATTTGGTGACGATTAATTTTACGCTGCTCCCTATCAATATAACTCATCTTTTCGTCTATATTATATTTATGGTCCTGCACCGATCGGATGGCAACCTCATAGGTCGTTTTTCGCTGTTCGGGGGTAAGAATATTAAAAAGCGAGTCGATATTCATTGTCAATGACGAGTCGATAATCTGCGTTAAATCCGATTGTTTACCTCGCAAACCATATCTACCTTTCTGAAAATAAAAATTTTCGGCCTGATTGCTGAGTTCCGATATATATTTACCCTGCTCGGTGATGAGCGAATCCTCATCATTACGCAATTGCTCAAGGTTTTTCATCTTATCGAGCGATTTAAACAGGCTCTCATCGGTTTTAGAGAAATTCATCCCCTGAAGTTCAATCATCACTGCCTGCTCGTCATATTTATCGCGTCTATAGAGCTGTTTATCGCGTTCGGAAGTACGTCTTTTATCAATACTCACCTTCTCATCATAAGTTATTCCGCTATAGAGAGTTAGCATTATATGATTTTTATCTTCCGATAGTTGCATCTTACCCGAGTCGGCCAGCGTAACATTGGTATTTCGATTCACTTTATCCCTATGGTCATAAATCATTAGGTTGTGCATCATTCCGGTTTTCTGGTTTTTCTCATCTATTTTTATTCTGAAATCATCCACGCCGTCATAGAACACGCGCTCTTTAATCTCCAACTCCGGACGAGCCTGCTTTACGCTGTATAGAAGAGAGAAAAGTTTCAGGTTAGCCACCGGCATTATGTTATTTGAGAACCAGAATGCGCCTATGGATATGGCTACAGTGAGTGCAATTAATGGCGCCATAGTGCGTGGCAATGATACACCGGCGGCTTTTATTGCCGTCAGTTCATAATTTTCCCCCAGATTACCAAAGGTCATCAATGATGCCAGCAATATTGCCAGAGGAAGAGCCATAGGAACCACCTGCACCGAAGCATAAAAAAGCAACTCGGTTAACACACTAAATTCCAATCCCTTTCCTACCATATCGTCAATGTAACGCCACAAGAACTGCATTACCAAAATGAACATTGATATTAGAAAAGTGAGGATGAGAGGCCCCAGGTAACTTTTCAAAATAAATATATGAAGTTTCTTCATCTGTCGCTATCTACAATAATTTTGCAAAAATAACAGAAAGTTTTCGTTAAAACTCTAGTTTATCATCAATGAAGTGAATTAAAAATAAAAAAACACCCTAAATTAAGGTGTTTCATGCAGAACCAAGATTTGTCTTCAATTGGTCAATCTGCTCATTCCAGAGCTCAATGGAATCCTCCACCTCATCCGAATCGGCAAAATCGGTAACGGTCAACACCGTTTCACCTGTAAGTTCTATGATTGATATCTGAAATTGAAAATAGTTACACTCTTCATCATCATCGTCGGTCTCGAGCCAACGGAAACGCACCAGTTTATTCTCTTTAACCTGCAATAATTCGGCCTGCTCTGCTGTTTTATCCCATATAAAAGTGTATATATTACCTTCAACAGTAACATTATCGGCAAACCACTCGGACAGGCCGGTAGTGGTGCTTAGTCGTGAAAACAGTATCCCGGGTGATGTCTTTAGGATATATTCAAGTGTTATGGTTTCTCTTTTCTCACTCATACTTGTTAGATTAGTCATCAAAAACCGTTTACAATATAGTAAATATTAGAATATGAAAGATATAAAATGTTAAAAATCAATTTTAACTCCAACTATTTTTTTCATGAAAGTAATTGGTTGTTAAGCAAATGCCGCATCATTTAAGAATGAAAAATATTATCTGCCATCTTTTTTCTGATATTTGTGTTGCACAATTGAAAAATGTACTCTACATTTGCAACCGCAAAAAGGGAATAAAAGTCGATATTTAAACATCGAATCCCACAGGCCGAGGTAGCTCAGCTGGTTAGAGCGCAGGATTCATAATCCTGAGGTCGGCGGTTCAAGCCCGCCTCTCGGTACAAAAGGCTTACAAGCAGCAATGTTTGTAAGCCTTTTTGCTTTTTAGGAACTGGCCTATACGGAGTTGGGGCGTGATTCGTTTTTCGTCGGTCGTGGGGCGTCGGTCGTGGGTCGTCTTTAAAATTTCATTATTTCATGCCGAATCTTTATCTTTGATGCTAAACAGAATGAGTTATAGATTATGGCAACTGTAAAAGACAAAAAACCGTTGGTGCTTATCACCAATGATGACGGCATAAAAGCAGGTGGATTGCGTGCGTTGGTGGAGATGGCGCAAAAATATGCCGATGTGGTGGTGGTGGCTCCCAACCAAAGTTACTCGGGCATGAGTCATTCGATAACCATTAAAATTCCACTTTATGCCAAGAAAATACGCGAAAAAGAAGGTTTTAAACTATATAAAGTAAATGGCACTCCGGTTGACTGCATCAAACTGAGTGTCAACACACTACTCGACAGAAGGCCCGACTTTGTGCTTTCGGGCATTAACCACGGCTCCAACTCGTCGGCAAGCGTGCACTACTCCGGCACTATGGGAGCAGCCCGGGAAGCAGCACTATTGGGCATTCCCGCCATAGGCTTCTCACTTCTCGACCATAGTTACGAGGCCGATTTCACTACGGCTGTAAAATATTCGGAAGAGATATTTAAACATGTGATTAAAAACGGAATGCCGGCCGGCAGCTATTGGAATGTGAATATACCCGTAGGAAAAGATGTAAAAGGCATTAAAGTGTGCCGCCAGGCCAACGGGAAATGGGTGGAGAGATTTATTGAACGCGAAGACCCTCGCAACCGTAAATATTACTGGCTAACAGGCTATTACGAAAACCTTGAACCTGATTCAAAAGATACCGATGAATATTGGCTGTCGCAAAATTATGCATCGGTGGTGCCATGCTCTTTGGATTCTACCGACCATAACATGCTGAAAAAGATGGATGAAAATATGTTTAACACAACTTCCAAATGAAGATATGTACTTGCAATAAAGTGATTTTTGGACTGGTACTAGGATTAATAGTACCATTCCTCACATCATTTCTTCTCTACAGATTTGCCTACCATGGATCGCTCGATTTCAAGGAGTTTCTTGGAGCACTTATGCACACAAAAAACATTAGCAGGCTGGTGGCTATATGTGCCCTGCCCAACCTGATACTTTTTTTTCTGGCCATAAATATGCAGAAACTGCTGGCTGCGAGAGGAGTTGTTACCGCAACTCTTATCCTTGGCATCCTGGTGGTTATATTGAAATTCATAATTTAAAATCCATAAAGACACTAACCCTCAACCCATTACATAATTTCAAGCCATAAAATCTATTTTCTGATGAAATACTACATAATAGCAGGCGAACCATCGGGCGACCTTCACGGGTCGAACCTTATGAAAGGGCTGAAGCACTATGATAATGACGCCCAATTCCGCTTTTGGGGTGGTGAGCTTATGGAAGCTCAAGGCGGCACATTGGTGAAACACTATAAGGAAACTGCCTTCATGGGGCTGTGGGATGTGCTTATGAATCTCAATAAAATCAGGAAAAACTTCAAGCTTTGCCATGCCGATATTTTGGCCAACAGACCAGATGTGCTTATTCTGATTGACTACCCGGGTTTTAACCTCAAAATTGCAAATTTTGCAAAGAAACACAGCATAAAAGTATTTTACTATATATCGCCCAAGGTGTGGGCCTCTAAAAAATGGAGAGTACACCAAATGAAGCGCGATATCGACAGGCTCTACACCATATTACCATTTGAAACCCAATGGTTTCGAAATTATGGTATTGAGCCACACTACTGCGGCAATCCGGTGCTTGATGCTATTCATAAACGCGACAGGAAGGATGAGACATTTGAGCAGTTCATTAGTCGCAATGGGCTCGATAACCGCCCCAAAATCGCACTTTTGGCAGGAAGCCGCCGTGGCGAAGTGAGTTACATACTTCCCGAGATGATGAAGATGGCTAACAAATTCCCTGATTATCAATTCATTATCGCCGGAGCTCCATCATTTACTACCGATGATTACAGCAAGTATATTGGCAATAAAGATGTGCCTATTCTGTTTGGGCAAACCTACGATTTGGTGCACCACTCAAGGGCTGCACTGGTAACCTCGGGCACTGCAACTCTCGAAACCGCACTTCTTCACACGCCTCAAGTGGTTGTTTACCTTATGTGGGGCGGATGGTTCTCCGATTTTGTGGCAAAAAAACTTCTTATAAAAGTTCCATATATTAGCCTCGTAAACCTCATTCTTGGCCGCGAGGCTGTTAAAGAGCTGTTTCAGAGAGCTTACTCTGTCGAGAAAATGGAGAACGAACTACGCGCTCTTATTGACGACTCACCTCAACGTGCCAAAATGCTGGCCGACTATGATGAACTGGCTGAGCTTATGGGCAATCCGGGTTCAAGCCTCAGAGCTGCACGATGGATGAC
>CAZWOA010000068.1:3101-17585 GCA_964635545.1 uncultured Marinilabiliaceae bacterium | reverse complement strand
TTTGAAGAAGTAAAATAAAACCCCTCTACAAAACATAATACCAATAAACAAAACCCCTGTAAGCGATTAGTTTACAGGGGTTTTTAATTCTATGTGTTGGAAATTATCTTTGAAGAGGAAAAATCACACAACAACTTAATTAAACCGATAAAAATTACTATGTTTAGGTGAGTTTTTATTAGCTATACCCAACAATCTGAAATCAAGCTGGATTTGAATTGAAAAACTTTTATCTTATCTTTGCGTATATAATTAGTGAATGAATAGAAAATATTGAAATGAATACTGCGATTGAAATAAAGGTGAAAGAAGTTAAAGATTCCGTGGTACTTGCTTCAAATAAATTCACCACTGAAGATCATATAAATGTTTATCTTGACACTATATGCAAGTTTAGAAATATAATTTTAGATTGCAAAGAGAAGTTATCAAATCTAAACACTACTCTTTATGATGAGTTATTTAACCATAAAGAACTATATTTAGAACTTAAAGGCAATCTAAAGGAGCTACGAAATGCGCTGATTAGGCTGACTACTCAAATCAAGAAAAACAATCATATTTATACAAGCGTTAAGACTGCAACGAAGGAATTATCTTATGAAATTAATCTATTCAATGAAATTATTGGCGACCTTGAACTTAAAAATGAAGTTCTACTAAACAATAAAAATATAAAAGAAATTTTAAGTAGCATTGATTAGGATGAATTTCTTTTATACCTCTGATTTTGAGAATTCTATAAAAGAATTAATTACAAAGAAGAAATTAGGCTATTTCTCTTGTAATGAAGACATTAAATGTATTTTTAATGAATTGAGTTTTAATGAATTATGGAATTTTAGAGAAAATATCCTTGATTTTTTTCCTTACAGATTAATCAAAACAAGAATTCCAAATAGCGGACAGAATCTAAGTAAACGAGATGGGTTTAGGTTACTCTTTATAGCAAACAAAGACAAAGAGAGTATAACATTCCTTTATGTTTTTCCAAAGAAAGGGAAATATTCAAAGATTAATGTTACTGAAAAAGAAATTGAAAAATTAATTCAAAGTTATAGCTATGAAATCAAAAACAATACGCTAAAAGCATTTGAATTTTAACAAATTACTGCACCCAATAATTAAGGTATTGTTTTGCCTATTAATAATTATTATAAACAATTCCCACTCCTCTTTCTACAGAAAAACCACACCACAATTTAACTAAACCGATAAAAATTACTATGTTTGGAGGAGAGAACATCACAAAAGAAACATGGCTACAATAAAACTTCAACGAACAAGTGAATCCAACAACCGAATGAGGGATTACAAAATCTACATTGACGGACAGCAAGTTGGGACAATAGGAAATGGCGAGACCAAAAACTTTACCACAACGGAAGGACAACACACTGTAACAGCGAAAATTGATTGGTGTAGTAGTCCAACCATTTCTGTAAATGTGAATGACAATCAAACAAAAACATTAAAAGTTGGCGGTTTCAAAAAAGGAAATTGGTTAATACTGATATTTATAGGACTAATTATTTTACATTTTATATTATTAAGATATGCCAATTTTGAATTTACAATATATTTTGCCGCAGCACTATTTCTTTGGCCTATTTACTATTTGACCATCGGGCGAAAAAAATATTTAACATTAGACGAAATATAATCAAAGCTAATAGTGAACGGATATGGGGCGGAATATGTAATAACCTCACTGCAAAATTAGAAATATGAGAATAGAGGGTGGATGATAGAGGGTGGACATGGGGAGTCGTGATTCTATCGTCTTTCGTGATTCGTCTTTCGTCTTTCACACCTCCCTCTCGCCCCTTTCGCCCCTTTCGATACTCTCGAACTGACTGCCTCCGCCGCCCCAGCGGCATAAACTATTGTACTATTTAAACTCTTAAAATATTGAACTATTTCACTCTTCAACAGCCCTACTCTTCAACTCTTTCATACAACTGTTAGATAATTTTTACATTCACAAACATTTTTGCAACCTTTATCTATATCCTCCGTATAGCTATATGTTTGGTATTTTTTTAACTAATTTTAATTTTTTTATTATGAAGAAAGACATTTAAAAAATCAGTTTACTAATTGTAACAGCTTTAATGATTGGTGGCTTTTATTCTTGTAGCGATGACAAGGATGACGACAACCAGATTAAAATTGAAATACCTGAAATAGAAGGCTCAGGAGATGAAGTTAAATTAATTCGTGCTTTCGGCGAGAATGCTAACGGAGATATGGTTGAAATTGCCTCTGCTGAATATAAAAAAGGGTTCTCCTTTAGTTTCCCTAAAACTCTTGATAATTCATACCTCACTCCTGCATCAGAAGATTTGTCAGAAAATTTAGAGGTTAGTGACAGGGATGTAAAAGTATTTGAGGTAGAAGAATTTATTGCTTTTGATGAAGATGGTGATGAACTTTTCGAACTTGAATACAGCTATATAGACAACAATATAGAAGTGTATGGTATCTGGATTTACTGTGACAGAAATGTTACCATAAAAGGTGAGGAAATTGATGAAGATGATAATGCAGTTCAGGAGTATGATCTTAATCTGAAAAAGGGATGGAACATGATGTATATGCAAATTATTGAGGAAGATGACACTTATACATACATACATACATACAACCCAAAAACCTTCAGGAGTTACTCTGAAGTGGAATAAGGTAATATATGAATAATTACTAATATTTTTTTAACACACAACAAATTAATAAAAGGCTCCCTCATTACTTGATGGAGCCTTCTGTTATCATTCTACTTTACATAGTAAAAATAAAAGTTTCTTTAAAAAGCGTAACTCACGCCAATCATCAAATCCCACAAGAAAAATGCATCACGGTTTACTCCCAATCCCGTACGCATATCAATAGCCAGAGTAATAGGGATATTATCAAAGTTATACTCAGCGCCTACCTGTGGAGCAACTCCCAGCAGGAAGGCTTCATTTTTAGCTCCTATCCTAACGCTTGGACCCACATACCAGTTAAAGCCCGACTCAATAGGGTTAACCCAATGATAGGCTGCCGAAAGAGCAACACCTGCACCATGATTATGATAGTAATTACGTGACGGATAGCCATGATACCAATGATCCTGAGGGCAATAACCACCCGACAAGATACCAAGGCCAAACTCCATTCGGTTGGTAGATGACAAGGCATGCTGATAGGTAAATTCAAAGGTAAACCAGTTACCACCACCAAGTTTCATCCCTATAGTTTGAGGATTAATTTGTGCTGAAGCAACAGTAGCCGACAGAACAAAAAACAATACAAAAATCTTCTTCATAAAATTTCTAATTTTAGAATGCAAAACTACATCTTTTATTATCTCAGTCAAAACATAATTACATCAAAAGTTATTTTGACGCCATTCCCTCCCTTTGTTTTTTCAAGGTAGGATACTCAATACGAGCATGATAAATATTTTTCAGTTTATCTTTGAACACCTCTTTCGCACTCTGAATTTCACGAAAAGTAATAGGTGCATCCTGAAATTGCTGCTCATTCATCTGCTGAGTTACAATCTTTTCTACAAGCAAGTCAATCTCTTCATCCGAGTAACTTTTCAAGCTCCTGGAAGTAGCCTCAATTGCATCGGCCATCATCAATATGGCAGTCTCTTTGGTGAAAGGTGTGGGACCCGGATAGGTAAATTTAGACTCATCGGGAGTAACATCCGGATTGGCATTTATATATGAATTATAGAAATACTTGGCTTTTGTGGTGCCATGGTGAGTAGCTATAAAATCAATGATTTGTTGTGGAAGTTCATTCTTTTTAGCCATTTTGACTCCATTCTCCACATGACCAATTATTATCTGTGCACTCTCTTCAAAATCCAATCCATTATGCGGATTTATATTATTCACCTGATTCTCGGTAAAATACATCGGTGACATTAATTTACCAATATCGTGATACATAGCGCCTGCACGCACCAACAAAGGGTTAGCACCAAGCCGATAGGCCACCTCTTGAGCCAGGTTACCAACTTGAATGGAGTGCTGAAATGTGCCTGGTGCTTTTTCGGCAAGCTGCCTCAATAGCGGATGATTGGTATCCGACAGTTCGAGAAGGGTGACATCAGATACGAACCCAAACACTTTCTCGAGAATATAAATTATTGGGTAGGTAAGCAATATCAACAACCCGTTAATAAAAAATTGACCAAAAGGCTTGAAATTTAAAACAGTAAAATTACCCTCCTGCCAAAGTAGAAGCCCGGTATATATAACCACATAAGTAAATACAATAAAAATTGTAGTACGCACAATTTGGCTTCGCCTAACCATACGCACCAGTGTAAAAATAGCCATCATGCCGGCTGGTATTTGCAGTATTGCAAACTGAAAACTGTTATCTGCTTGAAATGCAATTATCAGTACAGTAATAACATAGATATAGAATGCAACCCGCGAATCGAAAAAAGTACGCAAAATAATAGGCAGTATTGCTATGGGGATAATATAGTAGTTGCCAGGCATTAGGCGCACAGTTACACTACTAACTATTATCATAAGAAGCATCATAAGGAAAATAAAAGTTATTGACTTTATATTACCATACACCTCTTTTTTGAAATAGAAGAGAAACAGCAATACCGACACAACAAGCATAGACATAATGAGCAACTGACCTATAAATATGGCTGATAAACCAGACGACACACCTATACGACTCTCATATTCTGTTCTTAACGACTTTATTAACTTATCAGCCTCATCATCAACAATATCACCAGTTCCAACAATCCGTTGATCGGTAAGCACCTTACCAACGGTCATTGAAATATTTTTTATTGCGTTTTGCATCTCCTGCTCTGTACGTTCATTATTAAATCGTATATCAGGCACAAGAAGTTTATTAAGGTCGAGTTCGGTTAATAACCTATACAATTTCTGATGTTTAGCTTCACCAAAATAATCAAACTCGTTCATTACTTCAGATTTTAGCTCCTCATATGCTTTTTTAGCAGTATATAACTCGGAAATACCGTATGGTTCGGCCATATTTCTCTTAATAAGCATCAACTCACTGCTGACAACAGCAAATTCGGGCAACTCTTCATTGGTATCAATAATACCTACATCGTATATAGCACTTAGCTTTTCAAATACTACTTGCTGCACATTCTGAAAATCGGATATACCAGTATCATTAGGTCTGAAGAAAGAAGGGAACTCACGTTTAAGAATATCGGTTTGACGTAGAAAATGATTGGCAACTACTTCACGCAAGTCACCTGCAACAGCATCATCTTTACTGAAATATGGTCTGAAGTTACGTAACAAACTATCCTTCTCCACCTTAAGTTCTGATGCACTTTTATAAACTGGAAAATCAAAAGGTGCAATCAGGTTGGGATGTCGCCAAGGACGGCCTTTTTCATACTCATATTTAAACTGTCCGGATTTAGGAAGAAAGAGAATTATTATTGATATAGTGGCCAGTACAGCCAGGATACGATAGGTAATATGGTAATATTTTCTCCATTTTAAGCGTAACCAACGATGCATATATACTAATTTAATTGACTAATATAGTCATTTATACGCAAATATCAGCAATTAAATATGATAATCTTATTTTGCTTTTTTTCAGTATTAATATTGAGTACCTTTGCAACTGATAAAAAACTAAATATCAATTTAATGAGTTCATCTATTTGTGTTTATGGTTTTATGCCGGTTCGTCGTGAGCCGTCGGAGCGATCGGAGATGGTAACCCAGTTGCTGTTTGGTGAAACATATAGTATAGTTGAAAAACAAGCTAACTGGTGTTACATCAAATCAGATTTTGATGGCTATGAAGGATGGATAGATGCAAAACTTTACCTGCCGATGGCCGAAGGTGAGGTGGACAAATGGCGCGAAGCCAGCAAATGGGTGGTGCCCGGCACCTTCGTAAAACTCATTAGTGAACCTTCAAAAGAGTCAGTATATATATCGGGGGGTAGCAGTATTTGGTTTAACGGTCAGGATATGAATAGTTTTGTGATTGCCAATCGCGAATACTACCTGGCAGCTAACTACTCATCAGCAAAAAAAGGTGGATCATTTGAAGAGGTAGCCCGATATTTTATCCAAGCTCCTTATCTATGGGGAGGTAGAAGTTTCTATGGCCTCGACTGCTCAGGATTCACACAAATAGTATATAAAATACTGGGACACAGCATACCACGCGACGCATCACAACAGGTGGAGATGGGCGAAAACGTAACTTTTGTGGAAGAGGCTGTAGCAGGTGACCTCGCTTTCTTCGACAATGAAGAGGGAAATATTACACACGTAGGCCTTTGCTTAGGAAGGGGAGAAATTATTCATGCTTCGGGAATGGTGCGTATAGATAAATTAGATCATCAGGGAATTTTCAGAACCGACCTCAAGCAATATTCACATAAACTTAGAGTAATTAAAAGACCGATAGTTTTTTAGCCAATGGCTGATAGTGATTATAGGCTCTTTCGTGAGTCGTCTTTCGTTGTTCGTCTTTCGTGAGTCGACTAACGATTGACGACCAACGACTAACAAATAACTACTCTCTATCCTCCACCCTCTACCTTCTATCTTCGTAATTCGACCAACGGACCAACGACCACCAATAAACTCAACCTTCCATACAATCTCTCAAATACAAAATACTTTCGGGGCCTTTATTAAAAATCAGATCTATGATTGACAAATTAGGTGTAAAACCATATTTATCAGAAAAAATTTGACGGTAAGGAGCAGGGAAAAACTGTGAATCCTCCCTCCAATCTCTCTTTGGATGAATTACATCACGCAAATCGAGGTCATCATCACCGGCTTTAATGTAGCTATCAGAATAAACAAAGGACGGCTCAACACCCAAATTATCAGCAATAATACTATATAATTCAGCATGCATATCAATAAGAAACCTATAGTTTTTACCATAAATTTTCTCATAATCATCGGCATAGAATTCAAAGTAAGGAGTATTCATATATGCCGAAACAATTGACCGCCAGTGGTTTGCCTGCCAAGAAGTATCGTAACTAATAAGTGCATCTTTAGTTTTGGTAACGCCTTTCAGTGGTTTCTCAACGGGAATCGAAAGTGGCAGTACTCCATTAGCTGCCAATATATTAACACGATTACGATAAGTTTGTCGCTCAAAATTGCAATAAAGCTCAATTATAGACTCAGTACTATTAACCAAGTGAGCCCAATACTGAATTGGCCCTAAATATGTAACAGGAAGAATTGTGCTCACCTAAGTAATTATAAGCTCAATTAAACTAACAATTAACTAATACCCTCATTATCTTTCACTTCCACAGAAGCAACAACTGCTTCATCGGGCTTCTCTTCTTTAATGGATCTCTTCTTTCTCTTTTTATCTGCCCACATAATGCCGGTAACAAAACCCAGCAGGAAAATAAAAAAAAGCAGAAGTGCCATCGACACATCAAAGGTCCAGAAGAGAACTTTCACTGTGGTAGCAGCGGCATTCTGAACAATAAAGATCATCAATATAGACACTAGAATAAGTGTTATCCAATAAGATAGTTTCATGGCATTAAATTTAATTGTAATAACAAATTTAATAATTTATAGTGCAGATTGCAATACTATTTTGAAAACATAAGTTTAGCACGTCCTTCAACATAATGCTCCGGAAGAAAACCAAAATAACGGCTATCGTAACTCATTGGCCTATTATCGCCCATCACCCAATAGTAATTGAACTTAAATGTGTAAGAAGTACATTCTTTATCATCAACATAAACCTTATTATTGACAGATTTCAAGTTAACACCTTCATGTTTATTGATAATTTTGCCATATACTATAACATTAAAAGGTGTAAGCTCAATGTTCATTCCCTTTGCCGGCACAACCATACGCCCCATATAACATCTATTCCACAGAAGTAACTCGTCATTGGGGAACACCGAAATATCGGGATAGTTTTCATCTGACACACAGGCATCAATCCATTTGTGCAAATCGGCATCAATATCAACCACTCGCAGGGTTACAAACTCTTCGCCATCGGTAATCTTCCTATTAATGGCCAGTTTCCTTATCCTATCGGCAATATCGGCAGGAGTATCGCTATTTATAAAATAAAGCCGCGACACATTGGGATGAGCCACAGGTTGTACATCATTTACATATATCTCACCCCCCTTTATCTGCACAGCATCACCTGGCATTGCCCATATCCTTTGCACCTCCATTGGCTTAGAGCTTATTCTATCGCTATAACTACTAAATATTGAGTCGCCCAAAACACTATGCTGCGGAAGATGAAACAGAACCAAATCGCCATATCCAAACCGTCCATAACCATGTGTGCGCATATATTTATTCGGATTATCACCCTTGCGCACCGCCCCGTAGCATGCCTTATCCACAAGCCACACACTACTAGTATCGGCCATTGGAATCATACTTTTACTCTCTAAAGCTACCACAACAAAAAAATAACTTCGGATAACCACAGTGATAATGATAGAAACAAGAATAACAAAAACCCACTCAACCCTTTTTCTTCGCCATATATTATGTTTTACAAAGTGGATGGCTATTGCCCGTTTATTTAAGATAGCAATAAGCAATGTTAATCCTACGATAAGAGATAAAACAATATAAGCTTTAATCCATATAGCTAAAAGAGCAAATATGAGAGTAATAATAATAAAATAAAAAGGAATATTACGAAACGACATCAATTACAAAATTCACATATTAAAAACTTACGTCTCCACAAAAAACAGACAAATCACTCTAAACCATCATCTTATGAGGCTCAGAGTGATTTTTTCATATTTTTGGCATAATGCTTTCAGCCAGATTATTAATCGGCATGCACCATTTTGAAAAATCTGTTCCAACGGATATTTGCAGGGAACGATTTATCCTTATTCAGCGAAAGCCATACCAGTATTGGTTTTCCTACCACATGATCTTCAGGCACAAAGCCCCAGTAGCGCGAATCGGCCGATTTATGACGGTTATCGCCCAGCATGAAGTAGTAATCCATTTTGAACGTATAGCTGGTAGCTGGTTCGCCATTAAGCAACACCTGGCCCTGTTTGTATTCCAGTGTATTACCCTCATAAGCAGTGATAATACGTTCATAAAGCACAATATTGACACTATTAAGTTCTACGGTAGCACCTTTGCTTGGCATCCATACGGGTCCATAATTATCGCGGCTCCATGGGTAATCGCTACTATAGGGGAACACCTTAAAGCCGGTAGAGTCGGCCAAATCTTCCTCCATAACAATACGGCTTATAAACGGCATATCCTTTACCAGTTGTGCTTTCTCTTTAGTAAGCGGCAAGTTATATTCCGGTCCTACGCCACCATGATTTCTATCTTCATTAGATATTTCCAGTCGCTCAAAGAACTTATCGTTAAGTAGAGTACCATCAGTAATAATTCTATAGTTATGTTGAAGTTCTTCAGCATTATCACCCGGCACACCATTAATATATACCTGATTATGACGGATTTCAAGAGTATCACCAGGCATTGCTATACATCGTTTCACATAATTATCGCGTTTATCTACCGGACGCCATAATATATCACCATAAATATTAACCTGCTTCTTCACCTCCTGGCGTCCCAGCTCCATCAAAAAGTGGTTACGCTCCCATGAGTTTCTCATATTTACCCCTGAAAGCAGATTGGGGTTACGCGACACACGGTTAATCCCCTCTCCCATCAATATTTCATAATAGGATGGATTAGTAACCTTAAATGCAACAGTATCTCCGGCAGGGAAATTAAACACAACAATATCGTTACGCTTAATATTTCCCAAACCTTTCAATCGTTTGTAGTCCCAATGAGGCCAATCGGTATATGATTTTGTATTGATGAATGGGAAAGTATTTTGCACCAGCGGAAAAGCAATGGGAGCATTGGGCATACGCGGCCCGTAACTAACCTTACTTACAAACAGGTGATCGCCCACCAGCAGTGATTTTTCGAGAGAACTAGTGGGTATTTTATAGTTCTGAAAAAGAAAAAGATTAATGATATATACTGCCACAAGAGCAAAAACTAGAGCATCGATCCACTCCACCATTTTAGATGGTTTATTACCATCTTTGGTTTTTTTCCAGAAGTTCCACGGCACTTTTTTGGTGATATAGATATCAAAAACTATGGGAAGTCCTAGCAGCAGCCAGTAGTTACCAATCCAGATTACCCACAAAAGATAAACTATAAGAGCTGCAACGGCCTTAAGTTTCTGTGTAACAGATATATTTTGCATTAATTCTATTATTTAGAGATTAAGTAAATCATTCATTCCCAAGAATCCTTTTTTATCCTTCACAAATTCGGCTGCAAGCACAGCACCTATTGCAAAGCCTTGACGAGATTTTGCATTATGGCTAATTGTGATATCATCAACCTCCGACTCATATTTAATAGTATGAATTCCGGCAACATCGCCCTCGCGAATGGACTTAATCTGTATAGAGTGGTCAATCTCTTCGGGGGCTAATACCCAGCCATTTTTACGGTCGATATGCGAGATGATACCTTCGGCAAGTGTAATTGCAGTACCGCTTGGTGCATCCAGCTTATGAATATGGTGAGTCTCTTCAATAGAGACATCATAATCATCAAAACGATTCATGATACGGGCTAGCTGCCTGTTAAGCTGAAAAAATATATTTACACCAAGGCTGAAATTGGAAGCATAGAAAAAAGTTTCATTATCCTTCTCGCATATCTGCTTCACATTGTCCATCATATCGAGCCATCCTGTGGTACCCGACACTACGGGGATATGATTTTCAAAACATTTCAGATAATTAAGGTATGCCGAAGTAGGGGCTGTAAACTCAATAGCTACGTCCGCACTCTTGAATCCATCCGACTCAAAATCTTCACCAGTTTGCGGGTCTATACGGGCTACAATAGTATGTCCGCGCTCTTGTGCTATCTTTTCGATGGTTTTTCCCATCTTACCATAACCAATCAGTGCAATCTTCATCTCTACTTATCTTTTAAATCAATATTACACAAAGATATAAAAAGCTTTTTTAGTTCAGCCCTTAAAATAAAAAAGCTTACCCGATTAGAGTAAGCTTTTCACTTCAATTTATTAATTCCATGTTATCACTTTGCAGCTTCCATGGCTTTTTTAACCACTGCTTTAAACGCTTCGGGGTGATTCATAGCAAGATCGGCAAGAACCTTACGGTTAATTTCGATATTTTGCTTAGTGATATATCCCATCAATTTACTGTATGAGATACCCTCAAGGCGAGCGGCAGCATTAATACGCTGAATCCACAATGCTCTGAAACTTGATTTCTTTCTTTTTCTGTCGCGGTAAGCATACAACTGGCCTTTTTCCCAGGTATTCTTTGCTACCGTCCACACGTTTTTTCTGCGACCATAGTTACCTCTGGTCATTTTTAGTATCGCTTTACGTCTAGCTCTAGACGCAACCGAGTTTACTGATCTTGGCATAATTTTACGTTTTTGGAATGAGCAGCGCCCCAATCATGGAGTCTTCATTGCTGTTCTCACTCAGATTAAAAAAAACTGACTGTGCTAAAAGCACTTTATCAGATGTTTAACAATAGTCTGATGTTGTTCTCATCAGCAGGATGAACAAGCCCTGTGTTAGTAAGATTTCTCTTACGTTTGGTTGATTTCTTGGTCAAGATGTGACTTTTGAAAGCATGTTTCCTTTTGATTCGACCAGTGCCGGTGATAGTAAATCTCTTCTTAGCACCGGAATTTGTTTTAATTTTTGGCATTGTTTCAAGTATATTAAGATGTTAAAATTGAAGCTTACTTTTTTACTTTAGGCGACAGCATAATAATCATGCGCTTGCCTTCAAGCTTGGGAAGCTGGTCAACTTTAGCCAAGTCTTCAAGATCGTTGGCAAACCGCAATAGAAGAATCTCACCCTGATCTTTGAACAGGATTGAGCGCCCTTTAAAGAATACATACGCCTTAATTTTAGCACCTTCGGCCAAAAACTTCTCGGCATGACGCAGCTTAAACTGGTAGTCATGGTCATCGGTATTAGGCCCGAAACGTATCTCTTTAACAACAACTTTTACAGTGTTGGCTTTGATTTCCTTCTGCTTACGTTTTTGCTGATAGATAAACTTCTGGTAATCCATCACTTTACATACCGGTGGATCGGCGTTTGGTGAAATCTCAACCAAATCCAAATCCAGCTCATCAGCCAGCTTCATCGCATCGCTCGTCGCATAAATTCCCGGATTTTCGATATTGTCACCAACAAGACGAACCTTAGGCACCCGGATACGGTTGTTTATCCTATGTTCTGCCTCTTCTTTCTTCTGCGGGGCATTTCTATCGAATCTTGTTAACTTTGCTATGGTATAAACCCTCCCTACTTTAGTTAAACTTTTATTTAATTAATTATCACTCAATTTCAGAAAGTGAATTATCAACCTCTGATTGGATAAGAGCGGCAAACTCGGCCTGGGTCATCACACCTTGATCGCCCACACCTTGCTTACGCACACTAACAGTCTGAGCATCAACCTCTTTTTCACCAACAACTATCAAATAAGGGATACGTTTCAATTCATTATCACGTATTTTCTTCCCTATCTTTTCGTTGCGGTCGTCAATAAAGGTGCGAATATCGGAATTATTTAGGAAATTTGAAACACTTTTTGCATAATCGTTGTATTTTTCGCTCACAGGAAGTATGGCAACCTGCTCTGGAGTAAGCCATAACGGGAATTTTCCTGCTGTGTGCTCAATCAATACAGCTACAAAACGCTCCATACTTCCAAATGGTGCACGGTGAATCATCACCGGACGATGGCGCATATTATCGCTACCGATATACTCAAGTTCGAAACGCTCGGGCAGGTTATAGTCAACCTGAATAGTACCCAACTGCCACTTACGGCCCAGGGCATCGCGCACCATAAAGTCGAGCTTAGGACCATAGAATGCGGCCTCACCCTTCTCTATAACATACTGAATGCCTTTCTCCTGGCAAGCCTCAATGATTGCAGCTTCCGATTTTTCCCAGTTTTCATCCGAACCTATATATTTCTCTCTATTATCGGGATCGCGCAACGACACCTGAGTGATGAAATCCTCAAAATCGAGAGTCTTAAATATATATAGTATGATATCGATTACCTTTTTGAACTCATCCTTAAGCTGATCGGGACGGCAGAAAAGGTGGGCATCATCCTGAGTAAACCCTCTAACCCTTGTCAATCCGTGAAGTTCACCACTCTGCTCATAACGGTACACGGTACCAAACTCAGCAAAACGGATGGGCAAGTCCTTGTATGAACGGGGTTTCGACTTATATATCTCGCAGTGGTGCGGACAGTTCATCGGCTTAAGCAAAAACTCCTCACCCTCGGCAGGTGTGTGTATCGGCTGGAAGCTGTCTTTACCATATTTGGCATAGTGACCGGAAGTAATATAGAGTTCCTTATTACCGATATGCGGAGTAATTACAGGCTCATAGCCATATTTAACCTGCACTTTCTTGAGGAATGCTTCCAAACGCTCGCGCAAACGGGCACCCTTAGGCAACCACAACGGAAGTCCCTGTCCAACTTTTTGCGAGAAGGTGAACAGTTCAAGCTCTTTACCGATAACACGGTGGTCACGTTTTTTAGCCTCTTCAAGCAGCACCAGATACTCATCGAGCATTTTCTGCTTAGGAAATGTAATGCCGTAGATACGGGTAAGTTGTGGGCGTTTCTCATCTCCGCGCCAGTATGCTCCTGCTACGTTAAGCAGTTTAATTGCTTTAATTGGTGAAGTATCAGGGAGGTGAGGTCCACGGCAAAGGTCGGTAAACGTACCTTGCGTATAAAGAGTGATGGTTCCGTCCTCCAGCTCGTTGATAAGCTCCACCTTGTAGTTTTCATGTTTTTTTGAAAACATATCAACCACTTCGCTTTTAGAAATATCGCGTCTAGTGTAGGTATTGCCTTGACTGGCTAGTTCCTTCATTCGCTTTTCGATTACGGGTAGGTCGGCATCCTTAATTGTATTTTCTGCTCCCGGATCAACATCATAGTAGAAACCATTTTCAATGGCGGGACCAATACCAAATTTAACACCCGGATATAGTTGCTGAAGAGCCTCAGCCATCAGGTGAGCCGAAGAGTGCCAAAAGGCATGTTTACCCTCTTCATCTTCCCACTTATGTAGTTTTACTGATGAGTCATTACTAATCGGCCGTGTCAAGTCGTACAACTGATCGTTGACAGTAACAGCAAGTACCTCTTTAGCAAGGCGTGGGCTTATGCTCTCAGCAATCTGCAACCCTGTAACGCCCTCGGGAAACTCGCGTACCGAAGAATCAGGAAAAGTTATTTTAATCATATCTCCAACTTAAATTCTTTTTTACAAACATACAAAAATAGGTAAAAGCAATTGTATTATCAGCACTTTTCTGGTTTTTTATATGAACTGATGTTTTTTTTAGGGGCG
>CAZWOA010000068.1:0-3001 GCA_964635545.1 uncultured Marinilabiliaceae bacterium | reverse complement strand
CATCAGAAATACCATGAAATACCTGAATTGCATCGCTTAGGCGCACAGATAGTTCGTCGAGCTGGCGGGCTGCTATGCTAATTTCCTCGGCACTGGAACTATTGCGCTGGGTAACATGATTAAGTTGCTGTAGCGCATTATTAATCTGCTCCACTCCAGAAACCTGCTCCATCGAAGCCACAGTAATATCTTGCACTAATCCTGCAGTACGCTTAATATCGGGGGCGATAACACTCACATTATTCATCACCTTCGACGCAGCCTCAAAAGTATCGGCAGCAGCTCTATTTATTTCAGCAGCGGCATTTTGACTACGTTCTGCAAGTTTACGCACTTCAGATGCCACAACGGCAAATCCACGTCCGTGCTCGCCTGCCCTAGCAGCCTCTACCGATGCATTGAGAGCAAGTATATTTGTTTGGAAAGCAATATCGCTAACAATACGAATTTTGCTGGATATTTCTTTAAGTAGAAGACTGGTACGTTCTGAGTCGCGACTACTATTTTCCATAGCCACAGAAGCCGACGATGCAATCTTATCTGTAATTTTTGAATTTTCGGTATTCTGCTGAATATTGGCATACATCTCTTCCATTGATGAAGCCACCTCTTCGGCCGAAGAAGCCTGCTCATTGGCACCTTCACTTAGTTCGTTGGCACCATCAACAAGCCTGGCACTATTATTAATAATCTGAATAGAGCTACTATTAATCTCTTTCACAATATTACGTAAATTACCTACCATGGTATTGAGTGCATTTCCTAAGCGACCCACTTCATCCAATCTATCATTGGTAAATACAACAGATAAGTCGCCATCGGCCACAAGCTCTGTCTTTTTAACGCTATCAATAATAGGTTTTACAATAACATTGGCAAGCAAAAGTACAACTACAACCGATAACACAATAAGCACAATAAGCATGGTAATAATGAGGTTTTGCTGAAATGCAACAAGTTTATAGCCCCTATCCCCCATCACTTTAATATAATCGAGCCCAACATCGGAAGCTGCACGAACTTCCCACACCAAATCATTGGCTAATTCATAACGTTTAAGTACTTGTAATCTATTAACATCAAAAGCAGTTAAATATGAGTCGATATTGTTATATAACTGAGCTACAAGATGATTATAACTACCTGAATTAGAGATAGTTTTTCCAATAGAGTTGCTTTCACGAATCAGTTGTTTTAAATCTACAAAACTACTGCTCACATTCATGCTCATAACACGGCTATGAAGTTTGAAAACAGATAAATAAACGGGATTAGAAAATAAGTTAACCCCACTTTTAACTATCCTGTCGTAGGCATCTACAACATCAGATAAGGCTTTATCAACCTCATCCTGCCCCTTCAGGCATGTCTCTAACACACCTCTATATTGGACAGAAAGAGCATTAAGCCTATCAATATCAACACCGTTTTTTAGAAGTTCATCTTTTTGATTATCAAAGAGTTGAGAAAATTGACGGAGTGCATCCTCCATCTTTCCAAAACTAACAAGTGCTTGGCGGCCATAAACAAAATCATGATTAGACTCATACAACAATGAGTAATCGCTAGACTCACGCCAGAAGCGGTCAATTTTAGATGCCTCGCCAGCCGAAGGAATATACGTTTCGGCAAGATGATTGAGCTCTATCTTTAAATTATAAATCAGGATACCGATAACCGAACCAAAAATAACGGTTAAGAGTATAACAGAACCGAAACCCAATCCGATTTTCTTGCGAATATTAAGATCTTTCCAGTGAAATGGTTGCATAATAAAAATTTTTTGGGTAAAGTTGTACTATACAAAAATGACAAGTTGTTTCCGATATAAAATTAGCAAATATTTAACATTAAACCACACTTAAAAACTCTTTTCATGAAGAATTTAAGCTTTATTTTTATCAACATACTACTAATCATCACACTGTCAACATCTTGCTCGACCGAAAGCACTAAAAAAATAGGACTTTTGATACCTGTAAACACAGTACAAAGATATATAGTTGAGGGGAAATATATTCAGGAAAAAGCCAAAGAGCATGGCTATGACCTTATAATAGAATATGCCGATAATAATGATGCGCTACAGATAGAGCAAGCAAAAGCATTAATCGACAAAGTGGACGGGATATGCGTAATACCTGTTAATGGAATAACAGCAGCTGAGATTGTAAGACAATACAAATCAGCAGGCAAGCCGATAGTAGCCTATAACAGAATGATACAAAATTCTGAACCCGACTACTATGTTACCGGCGATAATGACGCATTGGCACAGTTGATGATTAACACTGCAGTAAAGTATAAACCTAATGGAAACTATTATGTGCTGGGAGGTGATAAATTTGACATTAATGGACTTCAACTACAGCAGGCGATAGACTCAGAACTCCTACCTTATGAAGAGAGTGGCCAAATTAATGTAGTTTTTCGATCACTGACACAAGATTGGGATCAGGATATGGCTGCATCAAACCTCAGAAAGGCAATAAACCTATCAGGTATTAAACCCGATGCAGTTATTGCAGCCTATGATGGAATAGCAGAAAAATCGATGGAAGTACTAAGGGATATTTACGGCGAAGTGGGCAATATAGTGGTTACCGGCCAGGATGCGGAGTTAAGAGCAATACGAAGCATAGCACGGGGCGAACAGACAATGACTGCATACCACTCACCAAAAAACAACGGTTATGCCTGTGCTGAGGCTATTGTAGCACTTATTGAGGGCAAAAAAGCAAACACTAAAAATATTACCTACACTTTTAACGGACTCATAGATGTGCCAACCATAAAGATTGCACCAACACTTATTACTAAGGATAATATAGACGAAGTACTTATAAAAGGTGGCGTATTCACTAGTACAGAAGTATATAACTAAATCCGAAACAGATACAATATTAAAGAAACAATTAAGCCCCCGACAATAATCGGGGGCTTAATTATTAGTTAACTATATAGCTCTACTCACCAAAAGGGTTTTGCTCAAATGGATTAG
>CAZWOA010000067.1:9518-18678 GCA_964635545.1 uncultured Marinilabiliaceae bacterium | reverse complement strand
TGACATAAACACGTCCTCGGCGGGCATCATTGGCAAAACCACCACTCATATTGATGTATGACTTTGCCGATATTCCGTCAACATATACTGTTGATGATGGATTGAGCACCTGCCCGCTCATTTTCACGGTGGCATCGTAGCCTGGAATAATTATCTCATCACCGGCTTCAAGGAATATATCTTCACTAATTCTCGGCTTTTTCAATATTTTAGATAGATTGATACTTATTATTTCAAAGTCCAGATTAGCCAGATGCAATGTGGTATCCTTGCGTTGCAACTCCTTACGGCGTTCCATCTCCTCTTTGCTAATTACCACCTTACGCACCAGTTTTGCACCTTCAACATAGGCATTGGGAGTAACACCGCCGGCACGTTTCACCATATCGCTAATCCGCTCGGTGTATGATGATAATCCATACGATCCGGCATAGAACACCTGTCCATGTATATTTACACTGCCTGCCTCACGGTAGCCCGGCATTTTTCTAATCGATACCTCATCGAAAGGAAGTAATACAAAGTCGGCTCCCTCATCATTTAACTCCAGGTTGCGCGATACTGAGAAACTAAATATGCTGGCCGTTTTATTGGTCGATTTTTCAGCCTCTTCATAAGGCAATTTCCTCATTATCTCTATTGATGCTCCCGATGCTGCTTCAGTAAATCCGCCGGCAAGGAGTATCAACTCCCCTAAGCGCATATTTTCACCGTAAGGATAATCGCCCTCTTCCTGCACCATGCCGGTTATCGACACAAGCTCTTTTTCGCGCATTCCGTCTATACTATTGATAAACACCACGTCACCGGCTCTTAGCGAAACATTTTCACTTCCCGAAGCTGCTTTAGCCACGTCGAAGGATAGGTTTTCGTATGTATAGTTACTTTTCAACCTCTGAATAAAACCACGATATTGGAACGCATTTTCAAGAATTCCGCCACTTTTATCTATCAACTCCTTAAGCGACATGCCATCCATATACTCATAATTGCCCGGCATAAATACAGCACCCTTTATGGTAAGCATATTTCTGAAACGGTCTATAATTTTTCCGGCCACAATGCTATCGCCATTGGCAATGGTTATCGACCCCATATTATCGGCAGTAACATCCTTAAATTCCCTATCGATACCTGTTTTACGGTATAGCTCAACCCTACGGCTATTGGCTTCCTCGGTAAATCCGCCGGCATAGTTTATAAGTTGGCCAACCGTTTCACCATCCTTACCTTCGAATATTCCTTTACGTTTAAACTGTCCATCAATATATACCCGGTTGATATAGGTGGGAATCATTATCACGTCATCATCGGCAAGAGGAACGTTAACCGCTGTATTTCCGTTGATTAAAAAATCGTACACATCCAGTCTCGCAATTACCTTGCCTGCTCTAATAAGCTGAATATCACGAAATGACCCTTCGGTAGATGGACCACCACAAAGATAAAGCACATTAAAAAGTGTAGCTGTTCCCGGAAGTGTGTAAGTTCCGGGAGCAAATGATTCGCCAATTACGTTTACCCTGATAGGGTTCAAATCGCCGGTGCGCACTGCAAGGAAAGTACGTGGTGACGAACTATTCAGATCACCATATATATTGGTTAATTTCGATTTGATAAGCGATGTGGCTTCACCCAGGGTAATGCCTCCAACTTTCACCGGTCCGGCAAGCGGAATCTGAATCACTCCCGATGGCTCTACGGTTAGTTCGTATGTTTGCTGACTTAGTCCCCACACCTCTATGATAATTTCATCGCCGGCACCAATTATGTAGCCTTGCGAAACAGGTATGTTAACCGAAGGCTCAAAAGATAGTTTATCACTATTAAACAGTGAAAAACCAAACAACTTCTCATTTACCTCAATCTTATCAGGCAATACTTTGCGCGAATAAATATCCTCTTGATTGCTTAAAGGCTCACTCTTTCCATAACCACTCACTGCGGTGTGACTTTTTAACGACGATTTCTTTTTATTCTCTTCAATACGTTTTTTCAACATATCGATTTGACTTTGAGTCATCCCTCTGGCACGTGCAAAACTTATGGCATCACTCTCGCTCATGCCACGTTTTTCAATTTCGCTGATGAGTTTAAAAATTTGATCATCGGTAAGCTCTTCCACTTTAACTTTTGATGGGTTAACATCCTGAGCTACAACAGGCTGCCACACAACAACAGTCAACAGCATTAAGATGAAAAATAATCTCATTCTAAATATATTTTTTATGAAACTTCAAATTATGTATACAGCTTCGCCATGTCAGTCACAATACAAATGACAACAATACGAGAAATAAAATACAAACATACAACAATACTTTTAGAGATAAACGATTTTTTTTACTTCAAGTGAGAAAAGTATCAAAGTAGTGAAAGTAAAAAGCGATTTACCACAAAGGCACAAAGAGCACAAAGAGCGATATCCCGTATTGATTGCGGAACAAGTTTCGCAGGAGATATTATTACCATTCTGTCGCCGCCCCGCGGCTATTATACCTTACTTACTGGTTTTTAGGCTACCAATATACCGCTGCTCCGCAGCTTTTTTTATTACTCTTTCAAAACTTATCTATTCCTCTATTTAACTTTTAAACTCATAAACTCTTTCACCATTATGTCGCCGCCCTACGACTTTTTAAGCTTTCGACCCTCCACTCTCGACACTCTCGCTCCCCTCGACGCTCTCGACACTCTCGCTCACCTCGACACCCTCGACACTCTCGCTCACCTCGACACTTCAATTATCTCTTCAACATTTTATTTTTCATTACACTACAATAATTGCCCCAAACTTAGTATATTAACAGCTTGAAAGCTTAATTCTGATTAAAACATAATGATGAATACACATCCACTTATACAGAAAGACTCATGGTTGTCGCCTTTTGAAGGTCAACTTAATGCCCGTCGCCAACGATTTGCAAATAAACTAAACTATATAAAGGAGCTTCACGGCTCGTTACGTAACTACGCATCATCTCACACCAAAATGGGGCTGCACCGCACTTCCCATGGCTGGGTTTTTAGAGAGTGGGCACCCAATGCTACAGCAATTTATCTTATCGGTGAGCTTTCGGGCTGGAAAGAGTTGCCCCAATATGCAATGACCCGAAAAGAGAACGGTATATGGGAGCTTAATATGCCCAATGATGCATTTAAGCATGGCGAACTTTACAAACTTAGCATGCACTGGAATGGCGGAAACGGTTATCGACTTCCTTCATACGCCAATAGGGTGGTGCAGGATAAAGACACTCTAATCTTTTCGGCACAGGCATGGGAACCGGAGAAACCCTATAAGTGGAATGACTCATTGTATGAAACTTCAACAGGAAATCGACTCATTTATGAAGCACACGTGGGTATGTCATCCGAAGAGGAGGAGGTAGCCTCTTTCAATTATTTTCGCGAAAATATACTGCCACACGTTCATGCCATGGGCTACAACACTATACAGCTAATGGCAATACAAGAACATCCCTACTATGGCAGCTTTGGATATCACGTGAGTAACTTTTTTGCAGTGTCATCGCGCTTCGGCACGCCCGATGATCTTAAGCAACTAGTGGATGAAGCTCACCAAATGGGCATTGCAGTGATAATGGATATTGTACACTCGCACGCCGTGAAAAATGAAGAAGAGGGCCTGAGCCGCTTCGATGGGGCCACCGACCTCTATTTTCACCATGGCGACAGAGGAAACCACCCGGCATGGGATAGCCGCTGCTTCAATTACGGCAAAAGTGAGGTTACCCAGTTTTTACTTTCCAACATTCGCTACTGGATGGAAGAGTACCATTTTGACGGATTCCGTTTCGACGGTGTTACAAGTATGCTATATCTCGATCATGGACTGGGAAAAGATTTCGTGTCATACTCCGATTATTTCACCGGAAATGAGGATGAAGATGCAGTACTTTACCTCACACTTGCCAACAAACTTATACATCAGATTAACCCCAATGCAATATCGGTTGCCGAGGAGATGAGTGGCTTCCCGGGCATTGCAGGCACCATTGCCGATGGAGGCATAGGATTTGACTATCGACTGTCGATGGGAGTGCCCGACTACTGGATTAAACTGATAAAAGAGGTGCCCGACGAGAAGTGGCCTGTTGGCAAAATATATCATGAACTAACGCAACACCGCCCCGAGGAACTTACCATAAACTATGCCGAGTCGCACGACCAGGCTCTTGTGGGCGATCAAACAATTATATTCAGATTACTGGATAAGGAGATGTACTACTCCATGGACATCAACTCTCAAAACCTTGTTATCGATCGGGGCATGGCACTTCATAAGATGATAAGGCTTATAACTCTATTTACTGCTTCGGGCGGTTACCTAACATTTATGGGCAATGAATTCGGGCATCCAGAGTGGATTGACTTCCCACGCGAAGGAAACGGATGGAGCTACAAACATGCCCGCCGCCTATGGTCGATCGCTGAGGATGAGGAACTTAGATACCGTTTCTTGCTTGAGTTCGACAGGGCTATGATTGATTTGTTTTCGGCATCAGGAAGCGACCGCCACTACTCATCATTATGCTCCGATAACGATAACGACCAGGTTGTAGCATTTATGAGGGGCGATTATTTGGTGGTATTCAACTTCAACCCCACACAATCTTTTACCGATTATGGAATTGCCGTACCAAGTGGAAAATATGAGGTGAAACTATCTACCGATGAGGGGCGTTTTGGAGGCTTCGACCGCACTGATATGACCTATATTTACTATTCGGAACATCTACCTTTCGAAAAAGATAAGCACATTGTGAAACTATACTTGCCGGCACGCACCGCCATGGTACTGAAGAAGCGGGATATTGCAAGACTGAGATAAGATTGTATCCTTACTACGTCAATACGACAGTCTAAAGGATGTTACAAAACTTATAGAACCATGAAAATTAGTAGATTTAGCTACGCTGAACTTCGTTTCTCACTGCGTACGATAACAATTGGGATGAAATGACTGCTTATTAGTTGTGTCTTGGGGTTGTCCCAAAAGCTATTTTAAGCTTTTGTATCCATATTATATTGGTTAATAATCAGTTGCTGAGTATGGTAGTAGGTATGCGAAATTGTAGCACAAATTGTGGAATTAGTAACCACGTGGCTTTAGCCCAAACACACTTGATTATTGAAACACACAAACCAGCTTCTACATCAATAACAACACTTTGCAAAATTTCATTTGGACTAAAGTCCTTCGTTGAGGCTTGCATTACCACGGGCTGAAGCCCGTGGTAAAATTGCAAGGCAATCAAAATCAATAGATTGATAATAAAAAATGAAGAGGGTGCCCAAAAGATTTTATTCTTTTTCGGGCACCCTCTTAGTTAATATTTAAGCCTTTATAATCAGGCTATGCAAATTTTGGTCTAATAATAATTACGTTTGGTATAATTATCCGCATTTGCTCGACCCACAGTTGGTGCATGTTAGGCATCCCTCCTGATAGATAACCGAGTCGGAACCACAACTCTCACATTTGGCTTTATTTGCCTTGGTACCGTTGGGGATGTACTTCTTAAGAGCACGCTCAACTCCGTTTTTCCATGTATTGATTGATTCATTATCAAGCTGCAAACCACTTACAAGTCCAAGCACATCTTCAATAGCCATATTGTGACGAAGAACCCCAGAAATCAATTTAGCATAATTCCAGAACTCTTTATTGAATTTATAGCTAAGTCCCTCAATGGTAGTCTTATAGCCATGGCGATTCTGAAACTGGAAGTCGTATCTCGATGAACCATCCTCATGAAAATTCTTGATAATCCATCCCGAATTGACTGATTTTGGAAGTAATATACCATCCTCATCATCGGCCAAACCGGTAAATATCTCATACGGACGATCATCGATAAGACCTACGAAAGCAATCCATTTATCTTTGTTATTCTGAAAGCGAACTACATCAGCCTCAAGCTTTTGCGGACGCTTAGTTGGGAATCGGTTAACGCCTTCTTCCTTTTTATCGCCATCCTTCTTCTCGTTATTTGCAATAAGCACACCGGCACGGCTTCCGTCACGGTAAACGGTTACGCCCTTGCAACCGGCTTTCCAAGCCTCTACATATAGCTGCCCCACAAGCTCTTCATTAACATTATTGGGCAGGTTGATTGTTACGCTGATTGAGTGATCCACCCATTTCTGAACAGCTCCCTGCATCTTAACCTTATTAAGCCAATCCACATCGTTGGATGTTGCTTTATAATAAGGCGACTGCTTAATCAGATCATCTAGCTCTTCATTAGTGTAATTCTTGGTAGTGCTGATATTGTTGGCTTCCATCCATGTTACAAATTTATGGTGGAATACAGTGTACTCTTCCCAGCTATCGCCCACTTCGTCGATAAAGTCAACCCTCACCTCCGGATCATTGGGATTTACCTTGCGGCGACGCTTATATACAGGCATAAACACAGGCTCAATACCCGATGAAGTCTGAGTCATAAGGCTTGTAGTACCAGTAGGTGCAATTGTCAACAGTGCTATATTGCGTCGGCCATGCTCTTTCATCATTCCTTCCAACTCTGGGTCGGCATCAAAAATACGTCGGATGAAAGGATTGTTCTTCTCCTTCTCGAAATTATAGATTGGGAATGCACCACGCTCGGCTGCCAACTCTACCGAGCCGCGATAAGCAGCAAGAGCAAGTTTTTTATGTATATCAACCGAGAATGTGGTAGCTTCTTCGGTACCATAACGTAATCCCATTGCAGCAAGCATATCCCCCTCAGCAGTTGTGCCAATACCTGTACGACGACCTTCCGTTGCTTTTTTACGAATATTATACCACAGATTACGCTCAACAAGCTTAACTTCAGCATCTTCAGGGTCGGAATCAATCTTAGCAATAATAGCATCAATCTTCTCCAGTTCCAGGTCGATAATATCGTCCATTATGCGTTGTGCATATTTTGTATGCTTCACAAACAGATCCATATCAAAAGTTGCCTTCTTGGTAAATGGATTATTCACATACTCATATAAGTTAATTGCAATAAGGCGGCAGCTATCATAAGGGCACAAAGGTATCTCACCACATGGGTTGGTCGATACGGTTCTGTAACCAAGGTCGGCATAGCAGTCAGGCACCGATTCGCGGATTATAGTATCCCAAAACAGGATGCCCGGCTCGGCCGATTTCCATGCGTTATGTACAATTTTATTCCAAAGTGATGACGCATCAACACTTGTCTTATATGTTGGATTTTGTGAATCGATAGGGTACTGCTGAACGTAATTTTCACCATTAACTACCGACTGCATAAATTCATCGTCAATCTTCACCGATACGTTGGCGCCGGTAATTTTTCCCTGCTCAAGTTTAGCATCTATAAATTTTTCTGAATCCGGGTGTTTAATCGACACGCTAAGCATAAGGGCACCACGACGACCATCCTGAGCCACCTCGCGGGTTGAATTGCTGTAACGCTCCATAAACGGAACGATACCGGTAGAAGTAAGAGCCGAGTTCTTAACCGGCGATCCTTTAGGGCGAATATGTGATAGGTCATGACCTACTCCACCGCGGCGCTTCATTAGCTGAACCTGCTCTTGGTCGAGTTTCATGATGCCACCATAGGAGTCGGAATTACCGGGATTACCAATAACGAAGCAGTTAGATAGAGATGCTATCTGAAATTGGTTGCCAATGCCGGTCATAGGACCACCTTGCGGCACTATATATTTAAAGCGAGCAAAAAGCTCGAATATTTCGGTCTCACTCAATGGGTTTGGATAGTGCTGCTCAATACGGGCCACTTCGCGCGCCAAACGCCAGTGCATATCATCCGGTGTAAGTTCGTAGATGTTACCATCCGAATCTTTTAATGCATATTTATTGACCCAAACTCGTGCGGCCAACTCATCGCCATTAAAATAATTTAATGCACTGTTAAATGCGTCCTCATGACTGTAGGATTTTTTCATAGTTAGAGGCTCTGACAAGGTTTCAACTTTTAGCATGACTTCTCTTTGGTTTTTCTATTGATTATTTAGTGGTTAGATACTTTTATCGTCTCCTAATTTGATATCACTAAGATACAGCAAACATCTTTTTTTGCCAAACTTTATTTATCAACAAACAAACAAAGTTTTCCAAATTTTTCACCAACTCACTATATACCAACTTTTTAAAAATTCATATACATCAAAAAGTTTTCCTTTTTAGAAAATTTATGATTTTAAAATTGGATTTCATTCAAATCTTGGAATGTAGTGTTAATGATGAATTAACGGCAGTAATACATATATATTCAATGCACATTACCAAATGAGACGAAGACAACATTCCAAAAATTGGAATTTCAAATTTTAAATTTCAGACATACGAATCCAATATTAAAAAATAAGAGATAAATATTCAATATTAAAAAATATGATAAGCACCATTTATTGTATTAGTAAAATATTAGGAGTTCTTTGTGTGAACCTGTTTTTTTTACCACAAAGAACACGAAGAGCACGAAAGCGATATCCCGTATAGACGGGACAGGTACTGCGGGAGATATTTCCCGCCGAGTGCGCCCCTTAACTATTCCACTATTTAACTCTTAATCTTTTAAACTCTTTTACCACTCAGTCGCCGCCCCGCGGCTTTTTAGGCTTTCTACCATCGACCCTCTACTCTCTACTCTCGCCACTTTCGATACTTTCGATACTTTCGATACTCTCGCCACTCTCTTGAGCTATTCAACCCTTAAACTATTAAACTGTTCATCCTTAAACTATTCATCCCTTAAACTATTCCCCTCTCCCACTTCCTCTCCTCAGATTATCTCGACTTGCTTACCAACACCATAACTACTCCCACAATCACTATGGTAGCTCCTGTGATTTGTACAGCAGACAACGTATCATGCATGAACAACACCCCTGCAAATATCGTAATTAGAGGGCTTAAGTTGTTGAAAATACTCACTTGATAGGTGTTTACATGCGACAGCGCATAATTTGATAAAAACGAGGTTAATACGGATGACAAAACACCCAGATAAACAATTGATATTAAAAAACTGATATTGGTAAAGACAGTGAAATATTCCGAAATTGTGCCTGAATTCAATTGTCGGATTATATTAATGGAGTTGAATACAATAAAGCCAATGGTTATCATCACACTCGTTAAATCCAT
>CAZWOA010000067.1:5794-9418 GCA_964635545.1 uncultured Marinilabiliaceae bacterium | reverse complement strand
TACTGCATCCCTATTGTTTGAAACAGGAAAAATGCAAGCGGATATAGCATTGACACTATCACTATCTCTATCCACTCTTTTTTACTTTTCTTCTCATGCTTTACCAGTCCGGTAATCCTCATCAGAAAAATAACTACAAATGCTATAGTAAATCTATGGGCCAAAAACTCGTAACTATCGGCGTGTTGCAATCCTATTTTCACAAATATAAATGACAGTCCAACAATTATTGTCATCAGAATAAGGCCTGAATATGCAAATAGGGTGTTGTTTGATGGTTTCATATAAAAGTGGAGTTCTTTTTTATTCACACTAATATATAAAAAAAACCGACCTAACTGGCCGGTTTTAGCTGTTTTACTTAGAATCGTAACCCCATTTGAGGTATATGGATCCCCAAGTGAATCCTGCGCCAAAGGCTGCAAGCACTATTTTGTCACCTTTCTTAAGTTGCTTTTCCCATTCGTATAAGCAAAGTGGTATGGTTGCAGTGGTTGTGTTACCATATCTTTCGATATTTATCATCACCTTCTCTTTTTCCAGCCCCATGCGTTCGGCGGTTGCATCAATGATGCGAAGGTTGGCCTGGTGAGGAACTAACCATGCTATATCTTCCGATTTTAGGTTGTTGCGCTCCATTATTTCGACAGATACATCGGCCATGTTAGAAACAGCGTGCTTAAACACGTGCTTACCTTCCTGGTAAACAAAGTGCTCGCGGTTATCAACTGTTTCGTGAGATGCAGGACGTACAGATCCGCCGGCTTTCATGTGTAGGTGAATGCGGCCAAAACCATCAGTTCTAAGTATTGAGTCAACCACACCAACATCTTCGGTGGTAGGCTCAATAAGTATAGCTGTGGCGGCATCACCAAACAGAACACAAGTGGTACGATCGGTATAATCGGTGATTGACGACATCTTCTCGGCACTTACAAGTACAATTTTTTTGCGGGCTCCTGTTTTAATATATTGAGTGGCTACATCTAGTCCGAAAAGGAATCCGGAGCAGGCACCATTAAGGTCGAATCCTAGTGCATTTTTAATACCCACCTTGTCGGATATTACGTTTGCTGTTGCAGGAAAAGGTGAATCTGGAGTAACTGTGGTGCAGATAACCATATCGATTTCTTCCGGTTTGGTGCCGGTTTTTTCGAATAGATTTTGCACTGCTTTAGCTCCCATATATGATGCTCCTTCACCGGGAACTTTCAATATATGACGCTCTTTAATACCAACACGGGTCATAATCCACTCATCGGTGGTATCAACCATTTGACCAATTTCCTCATTGGTAAGGACGTACTCGGGTACAAAAGCCCCAATGCCTGTAATTACTGCATTAATTTTACTCATTTTGATCTCTTTTATTCTCTGCCTCTTTCAAATGCAATTATTGCACCAGACTTTATTTAGCAGCAAAATACTAATTTATAAAAACAATCTATTCAATCAAAATAAATTGATGTGTACGGTATGATAAAACAAAATTTGCCCCTTGATGAGGGGCAAATTTTGTTTTATTGAGTTTCACAATTAAGCCGTAACTTCTTTTTCTACAGCTAGTTTACCGCGATAGTATCCACACTCGCCACATACTGTATGAAGCTTAACGGATGAACCACAGTTTGAACATACTCCTAGAGCAGGCATAACTGCTTTATAGTGAGTTCTTCTCTTGTCTCTTCTAGATTTAGACGTGTTGCGCTTAGGATGTGCCATTTTTTTACCTATTTATTTGTTTTTATCTACTAAGTTCTTCAAAGCTGCCCATCGCGGGTCAACCTCTTCATTATCTTCACTCTCACTTTGCTCTACCACAAGATACTGGTTTAATTTCTTAACCATTTCGGGGTCGCAGCTTAAATTACCGTCTTTATCTTTTTTATGAACACTACGAATGGGCATACTCACGGTCGTAAGCTCATACAACCATTGTGCCACATTTATTTCATGCTCAACATGCGGAATTATCACAACATCGTCGGTCGGCTCATCATACTCTTCGCCAAACTTTACGTAAAGCTTCCCTTTGTACCTCACAGGCACGTCGAGCACTCCAAGACAGTTGTCGCAAACCGACTCTACTTTACCCCTGATATCGAAATCAAAAGTAAGCATTGTCGGGCTTTTTGATAGCACCACTCTGGCTCTTACATCGCCTTTGTCAATAAGACTGCCCTCTATCAATTTAAAAAATGAGTCGCCGAGATTGTAAACAAACTCGTGCTTCCCGTCACTTAAACCTTTAAAGGCAATGGTGTAATCGTTTAGCTTATCCACATCTACCCAAATAAAAACTTTGCAAAAGTACGAAAAATAATTGAGTGGATAAAACGATTTTACGTTTTTTTAGTAATATAGATGTTTATTAGTCGCTTTTTCGTCAAATAATGCCGGTTTTTTGTATTAGTTTGGCTGGTTGTATTGTGCTATAGCATCTTTATATTTCTGAATCAAATTTTCGGCCAGCGACGGTGGTGCTATTACTTTCACTTGATTTGCATAGGAGAGTAATTCCATTACAAAGTCCTGGGTTATATACATATACAACTTAACAATAACGAAGTTTTCGTCGCTACTTATTATTTGTTGAGAGTGGTGAAGTGGCAAAGTTTTGATATAATGGGCCTGATGATGACTAAACGATAGGATAATTTCTTCGGGTTGTGAGTCGGATAATATATAAACTCCAAAGCTATGTTTGAAATAATCATCCAGTTCAACTTGCTTATTACTGCTGAATTTTATGTTGGTAATAGTAAGATTGCTCAATCTGTCGAGGGCGAAGTTCTTTATTCTTTTGTCTTGAATATCTTCGGCCAATACATACCAGCGATTACGGAACTCCTTTAATCCAAAGGGCTCCACTGTGCGTATGGTATCTGTATCGGTTACAAAGCTCTTATAACTAAATAATATGCGAACCCGCTTCTGAATTGCATCGATAATAGCACCTAAATTTTCGGTGCCAATGGGGCGTCGTTGCTCAAAATGCACAAAATCGGTAAAACTAACGCTCATGTTAAACGCATTCAATATATCGAACGACTCCATTATTCTTTTGGTGGCATCGGTATGTCCCTCATCATTTATATAATAAGCCCTTAAGGTACTATTATACTGTATATCGATGCTATACAGAGTATTTATATCGTTAAGGTCGCGCTGGAATGTGCGTTTTGATATGTTGAAATTATATCCTTGTATCTCGGAATTTAATTGCAAGTAATCAGAAATCTCTTCAAAAGTTGAATTTTTAATTCTCAATTTCTGAATAATGAGGTTATAACGTGCTATCGATTCAAGTTTCGACATATCAGTAATATTTTCAATTTTACAATCAAAGATAAAAATATTAACCATTGGGTTGGTATTAAAACCACTTTTTCAACACACATAACATGCTGCTTATGGTGGATGACGATACAACAAACCTCAAAGTTTAACTAATGCTAAAGCCTAGCTTCGATGAAATAAGTTACATCATCATATTTGAATGCGATTAACTCCTCCCCACTAGAATCAATAAACCCTTCCTTTCCGTTGATTTCAACAATTCCATACCCATCAGAAAATTTATAAGCACGGTCATATTTGGCTTCTATTACCACATTTTCCAGT
>CAZWOA010000067.1:0-5694 GCA_964635545.1 uncultured Marinilabiliaceae bacterium | reverse complement strand
GGCAGCATTATTCTTATGGTAGTTCCTTTGCCTATTTCACTCTCTTTTACAAATATTTTCCCTTTATGATATTCACTAATAATACGCTTTGTGAGTGTTAATCCCAATCCCCAGCCACGTTTTTTAGTGGTAAAGCCGGCATCAAAAATATGGCGACTCTGATTTCTACGCATCCCTTTACCATTATCGGATATATCGATTAAGGCCTGTCCGTGTTCGCGATGAAGGTGAACTTCCACTTTGCCCTCGCCTTCAATGGCATCGAGCGCGTTTTTTATTATATTCTCTATAGCCCATTCAAACAGCACCATACTAATATCAGCCACCAAGGCAGGGTTGCTTTGTGGGTTGATGGTTATCATCACCTTACCCGACTGTCGTCTTGCCAGGTATTTCGTGAGATTCTCTATCATCGGGTATATTTCCATCGGCTCAATATCGGGTTTCGACCCAATTTTCGAGAATCGGTCGGCTACATTTTGAAGCCTTGCCAAATCCTTGCTCATCTCGGCAGTTATATCGGGCGATATCTCCTTCATTTTCAAGTAATCAACCCAACCCATAAGCGAAGAAGTGGGTGTGCCAAGCTGGTGAGCCGTCTCTTTGGCCATACCCGCCCACACCCTGTTTTGCTCGGCACGGCGCGCCCCACTAAACACAAAATAGGCCAGCAGCACAAAGGCAGTAACAAGACTCATCTGCATATATGGAAAGCGCGACAACTGTTTTATCATCGATGAGTCGGTGTAATAAAGGTATTGCCACTCGTTATTGCCCAAGTCTATTTCGATGCGATTGCCCGATGCCAGCATGTTGTTGAAAATGGCGTGTATAACTGTGGTGTCGGGCCTATCATTATCCACAATATTGCGATGGAAAAGTATGTTATTGAGTGTGTCGCAAAGTATTACGGGTATGGTGGTATTCTGTGCTATTACATCGAGTACCACGCCTATGGCACTCTCTTCTGTTGATTCTGATGAGGCCAAAACCTTTGTAGCTTCACTCCAGAGCTGCATCTTTTTATACTCTTCATCCTTTAGTTTTGATGCTAAACTATTGCTATAGAATAGTATAAAAGCACCAATGCCAATAGCCATAAAGAATAGTAACCATTTGAATATCTGCTTGCGCCTGTATGAATCCATGAAAGATTTTTTTATTTTCTTGCTGATGATTTAGTTATAACGTAAAAATATAAAAATCATTTTAGATATTTTGCTATTTTTGATTTGTCATAAACTTAACATCAATGAGAAGAGAGTATGATTTTTTAGTTATTGGTTCGGGTGCGGCCGGCTTGAGTTATGCTCTTAAAGCTGCAGCGTATGGCAGTGTGGCGCTCGTAACCAAGGATGCAATCGACAACACCAACACTTGCTATGCACAAGGTGGTATTGCGGCTGTAACTTCGCAATTCGATAATTTTGAGAAGCACGTTAAAGATACCCTTATTGCCGGCGACGGCCTTTGCGACCCTGAGGTGGTGAATATGGTGATTACCAATGCACCCGCTCAGATTGAGCAACTTATAGAGTGGGGAACCCAGTTCGATAAGAATAATCAGGGCAGCTACGACCTTCACCGTGAAGGAGGCCACTCCGAGCACCGCATACTTCACCACCGCGACAATACCGGTTTTGAGATTCAGCGGGCATTGGTGTCTCAAATTCGTAATCATCCCAACATTGATATTTTTGAGCAACATTTTGCTATCGAAATAATTACCCAGCACCACCTTGGTCGTGCCAATGAGCCCTGGATGAACGATATTGAGTGCTATGGAGCCTATATTCTTGATGAAAACAACCACCAAGTCGATACTTTTCTATCAAAAGTAACCATGATTGCCACAGGTGGTATTGGCGATGTGTATCAAACTACCACAAACCCCACTATTGCTACCGGAGATGGTATTGCAATGGTTTTCAGGGCCAAAGGCGTGATTCAGAATATGGAGTTTGTGCAGTTTCACCCCACATCTTTATATAATCCGAAGGAGACTCCTTCATTCCTTATTACTGAAGCTATGCGTGGCTATGGTGCCATATTACGCACCGCCAAGGGTAAGGAGTTTATGCATAAATACGATGAGCGTGGCTGCCTGGCTCCCCGCGATGTGGTGGCACGTGCCATAGATAATGAACTTAAAGGCAGTGGTGATGAATTTGTGTATCTTGATGTTAGGCACAAACCGGCAGAAGATACCAAGCAGCACTTCCCCACTATTTATCAGAAATGCTTATCGGTAGGTATAGACATCACCAAAGATATGATACCGGTGGTGCCGGCAGCCCACTATTTGTGCGGCGGCATAAAGGTTGACCTCAACGGATGCAGCTCTATCAACCGACTATATGCGGCTGGCGAATGTAGCAGTACGGGGCTTCATGGTGCAAACCGACTGGCTTCCAATTCACTGCTTGAGGCATTGGTATATGCCGATGTGGCAGCAAAACACTCATCGGAATTGATGAAAAAAGTGGATATAAATCCCTTAATTCCTGATTGGGATGACGAAGGCACCACTCATAATGAAGAGATGATTCTAATTACCCAGGCCAATAAAGAGGTGGAGGTAATAATGAGTAACTATGTGGGCATCGTGAGGTCGAATCTACGATTGAAGCGCGCTCTTGACAGACTTGAGATTCTGTATCATGAAACAGAAAATCTTTATCAACGCTCAACAGTGTCGAAAAAATTATGCGAGTTACGGAATAAAATTAATGTGGGATATCTGATAATCAAGATGGCACAGAAGCGCAAAGAGAGTCGCGGATTGCACTATACGCTCGATTATCCGGATAAAAACCAATATCTCACACTATCATAAAATAGAGAATAATGTAACCCAACGTCCATAAATTCGTATGATGATAAATAATGCATAAAGGATTTATCATGATACGAATTTTATTTTTCTCTTTGTTCATCGCCGTTGCATTGGTTGGGAATATATCAAACGCCAAAGCCCAGGAGATGAAAAAAGTGTTTGAAAACGAACAGAGTTACCCAGGCATAAGCAAGGTAGAGGTAGAGGGACTGTTCTGCAAAATTATAATAATGCCTTCTGAAGATGGCGTTACATCCATCACTTCGCAAATGGAGGCCATGGAGAGTCACGATGAGTATAAAATTAACAGTGCCGTTGCCGATGGAGAGGTGAAGATGACTGTAGAGGTGCCAAAGGTTAATTTTGCATCACACGCTGGCGAAATTGTAATTAAAGCAGCTCCAAATCTCGAGGTGGCGATTACCAACACATCAGGCTACATTGAGTTTAGCAACCTTAAGCAGACTGTGCTTTCTGCCAGCACCACTTCTGGTAAAATAACCGGAAATAATTCGGACGGTAAAATATCGGTATCTTCTAAATCGGGCAATATAACCATCGATAATCTTAAAGGTGATATAACCACTTCATCATCAAGCGGAGCTCAATTTGCCGGCAATCTTGAAGGAAATATAAGCCTCGACTCACCCGATGGTGCTATCACTGTTGATAATGTAAAGGGTAACTTAAAAATTGCAACAATAGCAGGCAATCAAACCCTTACAAATATTGAGGGTGACATTAATTTAAGAGGTAGTTCAGGAGCTTTGAAGATATCTAACGCACAAGCAAATATCACAATAGAAACGCTTAACGGTTCAGTGAATCTATTTGGAACTACCGGCGTGTATAACATCAGCACTACCAAAGGGCTTATAGCAGGTAGTCAGGTGAAATTTACCGACTCATCAAGCTTTACAACCACCGAAGGAAGAATAAAAATTAAATTGATGCACAAAAAAGAGGATTTATCATTTGTGCTTCGTTCAGATAAGGGAGCCCTTATAGCAGTTGGAACCTCTAAGATGAAAAAGCTTAATGTGGGCAATGGCCCAATAGTGATTACCGGAACCAGCAAAACCGGCGGTCAGAATTATTTCCTATGATTTATAAAGTAGTTTTCATAATAATTTAGTCGTTTTTTAGAGTTTTAAAGTTTAATTTTATCTTACTTCTGTAGGCTTCATAGTTAATAATGAAGCTTACAGAAGTTTTTTTGTTCTATTTGCTTATATTCTATATCAATTTGTGATACATGTGTTATCTTTGCTTTTATGTAAATATGTATTTTGCAGGATATTAATTAACAAAGACAGATGTCAAAGTCTGTTGATATACTAATAATGATAGTTTGATGAATTTTGTAGAAGAACTTCAATGGCGCGGCATGATACAGGAGATTATGCCCGGTACCGAAGAGCATCTTAACAAGGAGATGACCACTGCTTATGTTGGTATCGACCCCACTGCCGACTCACTTCATATCGGTCACCTGGTGGGTGTTATGATGCTTAAACACCTTCAGAACTCAGGCCATCGTCCGGTGGTGCTGGTGGGTGGAGCAACAGGTATGATTGGCGACCCTTCGATGAAATCGGCAGAGAGAAACCTGCTGGATGAGACCACATTGCGCCATAACCAGGAGAGCATTAAAAAACAGCTTTCACGTTTCCTCGATTTCAACAGCGGAGAGCCCAATGCAGCTTTAATGGTGAATAACTACGACTGGATGAAGGATTTCACTTTCCTTGATTTCATCCGTGACGTGGGCAAATATATCACCGTGAACTATATGATGGCCAAAGATTCGGTAAAAAAACGACTAAGCTCGGAGTCGCGCGAAGGTATGTCATTCACCGAGTTTACCTATCAACTTGTTCAGGGTTACGACTATCTGCATCTGTATCAATCACTTGGCTGCCGCCTCCAAATGGGTGGTAGCGACCAGTGGGGTAATATCACCACGGGAACAGAGCTGATTAGAAAAACTGTGGGAGGCGAAGCTTTTGCGCTTGTATGTCCACTCATAACCAAGGCTGATGGCGGAAAATTCGGCAAAACCGAAACCGGAAATATTTGGCTCGATGCAGCAAGAACTACTCCATACCAGTTCTACCAATTCTGGCTTAACACATCCGACCTTGATGCCGAAAAATATATCAAAATATTTACACTCCTTAGCCGAAATGAGGTTGAGGATTTGGTGAAACAACAGGCTGAGGCACCTCACCTTCGCGCATTGCAAAATAAACTCGCCGAAGAGCTTACCATAATGGTGCACGGCAAAGAGGCACTCGAAACTTCAATCGAAGCTTCCCAAATTCTGTTTGGAAAAGGATCTACCGAGACATTGCGTAAAATGGATGAGGCCACATTCTTGTCGGTATTCGAGGGTGTACCTATTTTTAACATCTCAAAGCAAGAACTTGCAGCCGGCATTAACGTGGCCGACCTGCTTGCCGAGAAGAGTGGTGTATTCCCATCAAAAGGAGAGTTGCGCCGCACCGTAACCGGCGGTGGATTGCAAATTAACAAACAGAAAATAGAGTCGCCCGAGCATATTGTTAATGGCACCGAGTTGCTCAACAACAAATACATACTTGTGCAGAAAGGCAAGAAAAACTTCTATCTGCTTATTGCAGAATAAACATAAAAAGGGAGATTAAATCTCCCTTTTTTATTTAGTTTGAATCCTGAAAACATCAATTAACTTCGTTCAAAATTAATCCTCCTAAGACTTATTCAGTACCAACGGGAGACCGCAAAGAACTCCTTAACTCTCTTAATGGTGAAAAATCAGCGGAATCAGCGGAATCAGCGGATAAAATCTCACGCAGTACCTATCCCGTTTTCTACGG
>CAZWOA010000066.1:0-18731 GCA_964635545.1 uncultured Marinilabiliaceae bacterium | reverse complement strand
GGAAAACAATAATTGTTTACTGTCACTCTTTTTCAAGCACCCCATTTAAAAGAGATCTGGATCAGACTAAGCCACGCCCCGATTTTAATATCGGGACCGATAAATTTCATACACCCCGTGAGTTGATAGAACTATCAACTGAATTTTTCGCTAATAGAAACTACACCGTGGGGATAGACTGGCCATATAGTGGTTCAATTGTCCCTTTGGAATACTACGGTAAAAATAAAAACGTACACACCATAATGCTTAAAATTAACAGATCTCTGTACCTCGAAGAACCATCAAACAACAAATCAAGCAATTACATCAACATGAGGCAGGTTGTAAAAGAATTTTTAAGCACAATTAAAACCACATTGTAACCTAAAGATTATTTATTTGGCTACAGAACATATCTCAAAAAAGTGGACGAAGCCGCTTGCAAATTGAGCCATAACTGCCCCGCAATTGTACATCAGGTTTGATGATGGGATGAAAATTAATTTATGCTTTCAATCTCAAAAGCAAAGGGAGAACCTGTTATGAAATCGGTCAAGGGAATATGAACGGCACCGTTCCTACACCGCCCTTGCCAAATGATATAACAGCTTTTTCCCTGCAAGGTCTTATTGGCTGTCATTTGGACTAAAATATCTGTAACCGCCTCAATACCAGATCCAATTGCCATTTTAACACAATTACAGTAAGAGTTATCGGCTCTCTTCAGTCCGGGTCAATATTACTTATCGGGTTATTAAAACAATAGGCGTAAGGAGATATTCCCGGAAACTTATCCGCCAGTAGGTCCACAACATGCCATCTACTAATTTCCGCATCATACATCCTCGCCACATAATCCAACCACCCCAGTTTCCTGCCGCCAATCAAATCATCCTGTAGCTCCTTGCCGTTGTAGAGGTATTTGTTGTCAAAACCACCTTGGTAGGCCTCGCTTGCTAAACCGAATGCGTAGTAGTTGGTGATTTTCTGACTAGCTTTTGCCCATTGGCATCGTAAATATACTCAATATATTTGGTATTGTCATTCTGGGCAACAATTTTTTTAGGGAGATTAAGGTAGTTGTATTCAATCTGGCCTATACCTTTGTTCTTGTCAAAGGTGAGGTTGCCGTTATGGTCGTAATCGTAATCTATGGCATTAGGCACAGCATAAAAACCTTCATTACTATAAACAGCCGGTGCTTTATCGGTCACTGAGCGAAGTTGGTTGCCTGTATAACTATAGGTAAGATTGTCAATATTATGCACAGCAGAGTTAATAACTGCATTACGTTTCAATCCCAGTATGTTTCCGTTAAGGTAATAACCGGCAATCTATTCATCAAAACCTGCATTTCGAACCAATTGCTCACCTTCGGCATAAAAGGCGTTTCTAAGTCTGTTCTTCTTTTGTCCACAGTACAAGTCCCGTTTTAGCGGGGTCACACTAGGTTTCAGCGATTATTTCAAAAACCTGAACCATTAATTTCTTTGCGATGCCTCCCGTTATTCGGGACAAGCTTTGCGTTCTCCACGTGAACCTACCATTTTTATCAGCAAGTTCAGCGGGCGATATTTATTTCCCCGCAGACAACGCATATTTTTCACCATTAAGGTAGCGTCAAAATTTCTATCGGGTCATCAAAAAACGTCCCATTCTTTATCAGTAACCAAGGTTATCCTAAGCCCAATTGCTATCGGGACGCCGAAGGACAGCCCGTGGTGATACAGTAACTAAAATAGGACTTTAGTCCAAATATGAGCCTCGCAAAAGAATTTGCATCAGGCAAATATTCAGGCTAAAGCCCTATCCTACTCAATTATACAACTACGCACTAAAGCCACTTCCTAAATTTAGAAGGCTCTATACTCTCCACTCTCTACTTTCCACCTTCTTCCCAACAGCCATCAGGTCTCTATTATCTCCTCCCTCGGCTTCACACAAGCCCCGAGAAGCCCATAAATGCCATTGCAAGAATACCTGCAACAAGCAGAGCTGTGGGTGTGCCTCTCATTCCTTTAGGAAGGTCAACAAGGTCAAGTTGCTCACGGATACCGGCAAAGGTTATCAGTGCAAGACCAAAACCAAGGGCTGTAGAACCTGAGAATACAACAGCTTCAACAATATTATAATCCTTCTGAATGGTTAGGATTGCCACACCAAGCACCGCACAGTTGGTGGTAATTAGCGGTAAAAACACTCCCAACGCCTGATAAAGCGGAGGACTAACTTTTTTAAGAATAATCTCAACCATCTGTACCAGAGCGGCAATAATCAGAATAAAACTGATTGTTTGCAGATATTGGATGTTAAACGGCTCAAGCACAGTTTTCTGCACCAGATAGGTTACAATAGTTGCAATAACGATAACAAAAGTAACGGCACCGGTCATTCCTAGTGCTGTTGAAATACGTTTCGACACGCCTAAGAACGGGCAGATACCCAGGAATTGGGTGAGCACCACGTTATTAACAATCATTGCCGATATAAAAAGTAATATATAGCTCATAATTTATCCTCCTTAGGCCTTTTTAAAACGGTTAATAAAAGCAATCAGGAAACCCAGTGCAATGAACGCTCCCGGAGCAAGCACGAATATCAACATACCATAGTGCTCAGGGAAAATTGTCAATCCAAACACTTTGCCGCTTCCAAGTACCTCGCGGATGGTACCCAGCACAGTGAGCGCAAATGAGAATCCTAGTCCCATACCCAAGCCGTCGAATGTTGAAGCCAGAGGTTTGTTCTTTGATGCGAAAGCTTCGGCACGGCCAAGAACTATACAGTTAACCACAATAAGCGGAATAAAGATACCTAATGAGTCGAAAAGATCAGGAGTATAGGCCTGCATTGTCATCTCAACCACGGTTACGAATGTGGCTATGATAACGATAAATGCCGGGATACGCACTTTATCAGGAATAAAACCCTTAACAAGTGCCACCACCAGGTTCGACATCACAAGCACGAATGTGGTAGCAAGCCCCATGCCCAAGCCGTTAATTGCCGACGAGGTAACGCCCAATGTAGGACACATACCCAACAGCAGTACCAATGCAGGGTTCTCACGAATAAAGCCATTAGTAAGAACTTTCATATTATTACTCATTGAATACCTCCTTCCATTTCTGATGATAACTCACCACTATTCTCCTCATCCTGAGGCAAATCGGTTTTAAATACACTATAAGCAGTAGCTACAGCATCAAGAAAAGCCCTTGAGCTGATGGTAGCAGCTGTTATAGCATCTACCTCACCATTGTCTTTTGTAACTTTCAAATTATTTTTCTCCGGGTTTTTACCCAATATGCTCTGTGAACCTTTGTCGGTTTTAAACCAATCGGCCATTTTTGTTCCAAGACCCGGTGTCTCTTTATGCTCAAGTACCTGATAATTAATAATTGAGCCATCAGGTTTGAAACCTACCATAATTTTTATTTCGCCTGCAAAACCTTTATTGGTAATAGCTTCAACGGCCATTGCCACCAGTTCGCCATCTTTCTTGGCTGGGAATAGTTTTACGGTGGTGCCGTTATCGGCAGTTCTCTCAAACGACTCGTCCACCGGGTTATTATCAAAGTCTAGGGTAACCTCACTGATTGCCTCCTGCTGTTTGGCCACCTTAGAAGCCTCTATCGGATCTTTGGTAAGCCTGTACATAGCTCCCAGCGACACTCCCGAAATAAGAGTGATAACCAGCAGGCTAAGTAACATATTTTTAAGCGTAGATTCTGTCTTTGCCATTTCTCTCTTTTTTGCTCAGTTAATTTTTTGCCTGTTTCACCACTTCTCCAAATGCTTTTGGCCTCATGTAGCGGTTGATAAGCGGTGTGAAGCCGTTCATTATCAATATTGCAAACGACACACCTTCGGGATATGCACCAAACACGCGAATAAGTACTGTAATCACACCTATACCTACACTGTAAAGTATCATACCGTTTGCACTCATTGGCGATGTTACATAATCGGTAGCCATAAATATAGCTCCCAGCATCACACCACCTGTAAGCAGGTGAAACAGCGGTCCGGCATACAATTCAGGATTAACCAGATGAAGTATTGATGTGAAAATCGCTATTGTAGCAAGAATGGTTACAGGAATATGCCATGTAATAATTTTACGAATAAGCATATATGCCAGCCCTATAAGCATCGCTATGGCAGCAATTTCACCGGCCGACCCGCCCTTAAAGCCTAAAAACATATCGAGGTTCGATGGAAGGTTGGCAAGCAGTGTCGATAGCGACTCACCATTGCTAAGCCCCTCTTTTACGATTGCAAGTGGAGTGGCGCCGGTGCTTGCATCAAGGTATTGAGTGAAGTTTTCGCCACCGGGGATAGGCCATGAGGTCATCTGTACCGGGAATGATATCAACAGGAACACACGTCCTACAAGCGCAGGGTTAAACGGATTATTACCCAAACCTCCAAAAGCCATTTTACCAATTCCTACAGATACCAATGCTCCGATTATGATTATCCATAACGGAAGGTTTGACGGTAGGTTGAAAGCCAATAGAAGGCCCGTTATAATCGCTGATCCATCGGTGATTGATGTATCGGTTTTAAGCACAAAACGCTGTATAAGATATTCAAATAGAACGCATGCAACAACCGAAGTAAGAACAACTATAAGTGCTCCAACCCCAAAGAACCATATCGACGCCGCAAGTGCAGGCAATAAAGCAATGATGACTCCATACATATTTTTCTTTACCGAGTCGCCACTATGCACATGGGGTGATGGTGATATTATTAATTTGTTCATTTTATATGAGTTGTTTTATTGTTTTACTCTTGATCTGATTAGCTGTCCCACCTGCCCTTTTCCAAAGCGGATATAATCTAGCAGCGGACGGTTGGCAGGGCAAGTATAGCTGCATGAGCCGCACTCTATACAATCCATTACCCGCTCCTCCTCGGCTCTGTCCCACATTTTTTTATCAGAAAATGCCATCAGCAGGTAGGGCGACAATCCCATGGGGCACACCGACACACATTTACTGCAACGGATGCAGTTTTGCATCTTACCGCGTTTAGCCTCTTCATTCTGCATAACAAGTATTCCTGATGTACCCTTAGTTACAGGCACATCGGTCGATACCAATGCACGTCCCATCATAGGGCCGCCACCCACAATTTTACCTGTATCTTCAGGAAGACCGCCGGCAGCATCTATAAGCGATTTAACGGGAGTACCTATCCTCACCATAAAGTTAGATGGTTTTGCTACCGACTTCCCGGTTACACACACCACACGCTCCACCAATGGTTTGTTTTTCTGAACTGCCTCATACACTGCAAAGGCGGTTCCCACGTTATGCACCACCGCACCCACGTCGATAGGCAGTTTTCCTGATGGAATCTGACGGCGTATGCAGGCATCTATAAGCTGTTTCTCTCCTCCCTGCGGATATTGAACCTTTAGTGGCTCAACAGTGATACCGGGATAGGCAGCAGCCAGCTGTTTCATATTTTTAATGGCATCGGGCTTATTGTTTTCAATGCCAATGATAGCTTTATCAACATTAAGAGCTTTCATCAAAAGGCGCACCCCGATAATAATCTCCTCGCCGCGCTCAAGCATCAATCGGTGGTCGCTTGTGAGGTAAGGCTCACACTCCACACCATTAATAATCAGGAAGTCGCACTTTTTACCTTGTGGCACAGCAAGCTTAACATGCGATGGGAAAGTAGCACCTCCAAGCCCCACAAGGCCCATTTCGGCAATTTTCTTCACAATCTCATCGCTCTCTTTATCAATATTGCGCATTATAGTAGATGTGCGGTCGATGCTCTCGTCCCACTCATCACCTTCGGTTTTAATAATTATAGCTTTTTTGCGATAGCCGTTACCATCAGCAATATCATCAATTTTCTGAACTACACCCGATACAGGAGAGTGAATATTGGCCGAAACAAAGCCTGCCGATTTGGCAATTATCTGTCCGGTTTTAACCATATCACCTTTTTTTACAAGCACTTCGGATGGTGCTCCAATATGTTGCGAAACAGGTACCGACACAGTCTCGGGCAAGGCGAGCACCTCGATGGCGCTATTGGCCGATAACTTGTTCTCTGCCGGATGAATACCTCCTAATGAAAAAGTCTTTAACACGTTTCTGTCCTCCAGATTTATTTTTTATCTAATGGATTCTGATTCTCTCTTAAGCATTTGCCTCTTCAGCCACAGCCGCTTTCTCAGTTTTGCGCGGTGGGAAGCCTATTTCATGAATTGCATTTGTAGGACAAACACTCACGCACTTACGGCACAACTTACATTTATTGTAATCGATGTATGCAAGATTATCTTTGATGGTGATGGCGTCGAAAGCACACTCTTTCTCACATTTACCACAACCGATACAGGCAACTTCACATGATTTACGGGCAATTGCTCCTTTATCTTTGTTGACACACGACACAAATATGCGACGACCTTTAGGTCCTTTATTTCGCAATTCAATAATCGATTTTGGGCAAGCCTTCACGCAGGCACCGCAAGCCACACATTTATCTTCAATAATAACCGGCAAGCCTGTCTCCTCATCCATATACATGGCATCGAAATCACAAGCATCCACACAATCTCCCAGTCCGTAGCAACCATACGAACAGCCTGTTTCGCTTCCATAATGTTGAGCGGCAATGGCACATGTAGTAGCACCATCATACTGGGTAAGTCGCGGACGGAACTCGCAAGTACCGTTACATCTCACCACAGCAACCTTAGGAGTGGCTGCCGAAACAGCCTTACCAAGTATCTGAGCCACAGTATCCATCACAGCAGCACCACCTACGGGGCAGTTCATTGCCGATATATCATCAGCCTTAACCAAAGCCTCGGCAAAACCTCTACACCCAGGGTAACCACAACCACCACAATTGGCTGCGGGCAGTACCTCCTCCACCTCATCTATCTTCGGGTCTTCATAAACCTTGAATTTCTGTGCAACAAAATATAAAATCACAGCAGAAATTCCACCCAACGCCACAAGCGTAATAATGGTAATAACTATTATATTCATGTGCTTACTATTTTATTTTTTAATTTGAAATGCAAATTTACTCTTCAGCCGTTTGCTGAACATGGAGAGCACCACATAGTATGGCGCAAGACTCAGCAAAGCATACAATGCCGATTTAACTTCATTATGCGTTAACGAAACCATTAACACAAGCACTACCACCACCAGAAGCAACGGAATTACATAAGCCAGGATTACTGCTTGATTGCCGGTGCGTTTTTCACCCACAATAGTCACTATATCTCCCGGTTTCACCCCTTCTATACTCTGATTGATATCAACCACCTTATCCTGTAAGTCGGCCGACGTGCAGGCACCTTTAGCATGGCAGGCACTACAAGCCGATGCGCTAACTATCTCAACCTGAACGTCATGACCGTTAACTGACCGAACTACTCCCTCGTGTTCTATTTTTTCTGAATAACTCATATCAAGTGTAAAAACATGTCAAAATTATAACTTGAATCGGTATTTTTATTATATTTTCCTTATTTGTGTTTAGAATAAATAAAAACAAGGCACAAAAACCCGATTATTAATGGATAATTTATAGCAACATGTTTGCCATACTAACAAAAAAAGGGATGCTATACAGCATCCCTTTTTAATTAATCCAAATTGTCAACAAATAAAACTACCTAACCTCATACTCATCAAAATAAACCGGCAAAGTGGCTGAGTTATTGTAGAAAGCCTCAGGAATAACATCCTTATCAAGGGATGGAAGACCATTGATAAGCCCCTTAACTTCATTGGAAATAGAGTTACCATAGTTGGTCAATCCCCAAATGGCATCCTGCAAAGTTTTGGTTAATTCATAAACTTCACGACTACTTTGCTCGTCATAAAATTCATAATTAATCTTCTTAAGCGTTAACAAGTCCAAAAGACCTAAAATAGGCTTAGAAAGTGTTCGACCTACCATTTCAAAAGTCACCGAACTATCGGAGTTATATTTTCCATCATTTATACAATACAGATACAACACAACTGTACGTTGCGATTTAGCAGGAATTACCACCCACACCCACTGAAGCAATATTCCATGTTGATAGGCAGGATTGCTGGATTTAAAAATTGTTCCCGGTGGAATAAATACGGTAACAGGGAAATTATTATCATTACGAAGAGTGTACTCTACTGTAACATAATTACATCCACTACCAAAAAGTTTGAAATCAGGAAATAGTGATGCAGATTTATTACTCTCTTCATAACCTTTTATGACCCCTACCACCGACACATTTTCGGGCAGGTCAACCGGTTTAACTTCAAGAGCTGCTGTATTATCACCCATGCCTGGGATATTGCCCGGTACATCAACCGGCGTATCCTTCTCACATGCTCCAAATAAAAATCCACTAATAAGTAGGGACATAAACATTAGCTTTCTCATACTCATCTGATTTAGTATTTTGTAAAAGCCAAAACTATGAACATTAAGAACTAATGTCAACTAATATATTTTTATAAAAATAAAAAGACAGCTTAAAAAAACAGGATACAACCCTGAGTAACAATTAGTTACAAACATAAAAACGACAAACCAGTAGAATCATCACTTGACGAACACATCAAAACTAATGATTAACGTCACCGCCCATACTTAACAAAAACATGATATTTACAGTTTTTACAGCTTTTTCAGCTTATCATGCTCCAATTCATCTTCTGCCGGGCAAGTTTTAAAAGCTGTTTCGAAAGAATATAGTTATCCTGCTTTTCGAGTAACGGGTCGGCATCTAGTACTTTTAGAGCAACATCGCGGGCAAACTGCAAAATTCGTCCATCCTGAGCTATATTTGCTATTTTCAAGTCGAATGGAAGCCCGCTCTGCTGTGTTCCGCTAAGGTCACCGGGTCCGCGTAGTTTAAGATCGGCCTCGGCTATCTCGAAGCCATCGGTGGTGCGCACCATTATCTCCATCCGCTTGCGGGTTTCGTCGCTAAGTTTATAATCGGTCATTAAAATACAATAACTCTGGTCGGCACCGCGCCCCACTCGGCCTCTCAGCTGATGTAGCTGCGACAGTCCGAAACGCTCGGCACTCTCAATCACCATCACCGATGCATTTGGCACATTAACACCTACCTCTATTACTGTGGTGGCAACCATTATTTGCGCCTTACCCGACACAAAGTGCTGCATAGCCTCATCTTTTTCGGCAGGCTTCATCTTGCCGTGCACCATGCACACCTCATAATCGGGGAATGCAGTTTTGGTATATTCGAAGCCTTCACTAAGATTTTTAAAATCCATCTTCTCCGACTCTTCGATAAGTGGATAGACAACATACACCTGCCGTCCCTTCTCAATTTCACCTTTAATGAAACGATTCAGGTTATTGCGTTTATTATGAAAATAATGCTCAGTCTGAATAGGCTTTCTTCCCGGCGGAAGTTCATCAATAACCGACACATCCAAATCGCCATATATTGTCATTGCCAAGGTGCGCGGTATGGGCGTGGCGGTCATCACCAGTATATGTGGCGGCACAATGCTCTTCTTCCACAGGCGTGCACGTTGCGCCACTCCGAAGCGATGCTGCTCATCTATCACCACTAGACCCAGGTTTTTGAACTGAACCACATCCTCTAGCAGGGCATGCGTTCCTATAAGTATTTGAAGTTCGCCATTTTGCAACTGCTCATGCAACTCGAGACGCTCCTTCTTTTTGGTAGAGCCTGTTAGCAACCTCACCTTCACCGGCATATCTTTAAGCATAGAGCTTATACTCTCAAAATGCTGGGTAGCAAGTATTTCGGTAGGTGCCATTAGGCAAGTTTGAAAATCATTATCCAGAGCGATAAGCATCACCATAAGAGCCACCACCGTCTTGCCCGATCCCACATCACCCTGCAAGAGCCTGTTCATCTGCTTTCCCGAACCCAAGTCGCGGCGTATCTCACGCACAACCCGCTTCTGCGCATCGGTAGGCTCGAATGGCAAATGTGTGGAGTAAAAAGTATTGAGATAATCGCCCACCGTGCCAAAATAGTGACCGTGGGTATTGGCAGTGCGTTGATTGCGTTGCCTTAAAATATCAAGCTGAATATAGAAAAGCTCCTCAAACTTAAGGCGGAAACGAGCCTTTTCCAGTAACTGAACATCATTGGGGAAATGCACAACATTAAGAGCATCGTTGCGAAGCATTAAATGATATTCATTTATTAGGGCAGCAGGAAGAGTTTCGGGTATTTTACCCTGAAACGACTGAAAAGCAGAGACCATCATCTTCTGGATAACCTTAGAGTTGATAAAGTTGGTCTTCATCTTCTCGGAAGTGTTGTAATGCGCCTGCAAATTTCCGGGAAACAGTGATTTGCCATCCTTGAGTTTCTCCATCTCCGGATGAACAATATTTATAACACCGTTAAATACCGACGGCTTACCAAATATAAGATATTCAGAGTTGGCGTCAATACTCTCCTTAATATGTTTTACCGACTTAAACCACACAAGTTCTATAAAACCACTGCCATCGGTAAAAGTAGCCACCAGCCGCACCTGGCGCCCCTGCCCTATGGACTGCAGAGATGTAAAACGCCCTTTTATCTGAATATAAGGCAATTTCGAATCAATCTCGTTGATACGGTAAATCTTGCTTCTATCGATATATTTATATGGAAAATAGTATATAAGCTCCTCTACCGATGATATTTTCAGCTCTTTCATCATCAGTTCGGCTCGCTTGGGGCCTACCCCCGGCAGATACATGATACTTTGTGTACTCAAATCGGACATAGTCCCCAAAAATAGCTCTATCTGCCCATATTATAAAATCAGAAAGGCAGTTTTATATCATTATGTATTTTGCTTATGGTAATTCTCAAAAGCTTCGGTAATGGATAAAGGCGGCTGGCAGGGTCTCAATCCCTTTTTATGCACAAAACCCGTGGTAACAAATCCTTCATTAATAAGCTCGCCCTTAGAGTTAAGCATTTGGTATCCAAACTTCATCTTCACGGCTCTCTTCAAAGATACAACAGTTATTATCTGAAGTTCCTCATCGTAGTAGGCCGGTTTAATAAATTTAAAAGCCACATCGATAACAGGCATCAATATACCCTGCTCCTCAATCTCCACATATGGTATATCCATATCTCGAAAGAACTCCCATCGGGCATTCTCATAGTATCTTGCATAGTTAGAGTGGTGCATAAATCCCATCTGGTCGGTATCGCTATACCTCACTCTTGCTGTAGATACGTGTTTTATACTACTCATTTTTTATTTTGATTATTTTACCAATCTATATTGTTACCTCACGGCAACACTATCTATATAACGTTGTATTATTGCATGATGGTCGTATCCCGTTTCATCGAGCAACATTATCCTACCATCCCCCAATATGGGAGGTAAATAGCCGGTTTCAGCTCTTTCATCAAGTATTAATCTGCCTAGCCTGCTCATCTCATCTCCCAACTTGGGAATCTCATCATCATCATCGCCCACCTGAAACAGAGTATAGCTTTTAAACCCCTTAAAACAAGAGCCCTCCACCGTATCTACATCAGCAATAGCAACAACCATTATGCATCCTTTTTGATTAACTTCAACACATCTTTCGCCGTTCGGTGCTTAGGAGAAAGTAGTACCATATTCATTCCGTATTCGCGTGCTTTTTCCATCACCGGTATCCCCAATTCGTAGGCTGCAATGGCCGTCATGCCCATTTTATGCAACATATTAATAACTTTAACACCTACTTTTGGTTTCCCAAGCTCACTATTCTCAATCATAACGGTACGTTTCTGATGGTCGGTGAGCAAGAAGTAAGGTGCACGCGCAAATGCAGTATGTATTGATGCATTTTCCGACTGTTGGTCGATAGGCACCGCAATCAACTGATTAGCCTCGTGATTACAAAGTGAGCAGAAATCGGCTATCTCCACATTATATCTACTGCCGCAACCATCGCACTCTTTCCAATCTTCAGAAAACACAGCACTTCCACCCTCAATATTCACAATAAGCCCCTCAACCATGCTTTGAGCCACTTTTTGGCGAGCCGATTGATATATGCGCGTGAGCGTAGGCCGTGAAACCTGCATATGCTGCGCCGCCTCTACCTGAGAGAGCATATCATAATCGAGCAAACGAATACTTTCATACTCTTCGAGGAAAAGAGTGACGGTTTTTTTCTCCTTTCCGTAATGTCCTATTGGATTTAATCCCTTAATCCTTGGTGGTTGAAGAACCACCCTGTTGTTTTTTGTCCTTCCCATAGTTGCAAAGTTAATTAAAGAGTTGAAACAATAAATTCTATTGTAACAATTTTTAGGTATTGTTTTTGATAATAACTAACAAATAAACACCATAAGCATCACAATTTTCAGGTATTATAAGCATTAGTTGATAATAAAACACCTGATTATTGAATATGTTTATCTATTTTTGCAACGTATCAGAAAATATCGATGAGACAACCACTGCACATACTACTATTAATACTCACCATCTGGTCGTTTCAGATAGGCGTTAAATATAGGCATGTGCATAAGCTTCCCGACGGGTCGTTGATAGAACACTCACACCCTTACCATAATAACCAGCCGGGAACAGCAGAATCACACTGCCATAGTTTCAACGATTTTCCCATTACCGAGAATTTCATTTTTGATGATATACTTTCAATACCACAAATACCTGCTCAGTATCTCACATCAATATCGGCATATAACGATTCTATAACTGAGAACCAATACTACTGCAGGCTTATTGCGATAACAGGCAGAGCCCCACCATTAATGCTGAACGCTTAATTTCAATATGAATAGGCTCACCCCATCCGGACATAACTAGTTCGGCACATTTTTCGAGATTATTTATAAGCCCAAACTAACCGTACAGTATTGATTATCAACCATGATTAAACAAAATATCAAACTGCTGGCTATTGCCTTCTTATTATCTTTAAACATAACGGCATTTGCCAACCCCTTATCAACCATAACCCTTAAAGGGACAGTAAAAAGCAACAACGAATCGGTACCATTTGCCACAGTAGCGGTTAAAGGTACCACACTTGGAGCCGTTTCCGACGAAAATGGCACTTTTACGCTACAGCTTAACCAAAATAAAGCTATAACACTAATTGCAAGTGCAGTAGGATACAAATCAAAAGAGATAAAACTAAACGACGGTAACATACCCGACAATATAAGTTTTGACCTTGAAGATGACGTACTGGGACTTGAAGAGGTGGTGGTAAGCGTTGACCGCAGCAGCCAACGGCGCAGTAATGCAGCACTTTTCGTTAACACCTTATCGCCCAAAAGCCTTGAGTCGTGCCAGGCAATAACCCTCAACGAAGGCATAAGTTTCACCCCCGGACTAAGGGTTGAGATGAACTGCCAGAACTGTGGACTGAGCCAAGTGCGCATGAACGGACTGGGAGGCAACTACTCGCAAATACTCATCAATGGCCGACCACTCTTCAGCGGGTTGGCAGCAGTATATGGCCTAGAAGTGGTGCCGGCATCAATAGTTGAACGTATTGAAGTGGTGCGCGGTGGCGGATCTTCCCTTTACGGCAGCAACGCAATTGCAGGCACCATCAACATGATACTTCAAGAACCACTAAGCAACAGTGCTTCAATGGGATACAACTATGGAATTAACGGGATAGGCATGAAGGGAACAGGTGGCACTGCTGATGACCATATGCTGAACTTTAACGTAGCCATGGTTAAACCCGACTTCAAAAGCGGCTTCACCCTTTATGGCAACTACCGCAACCGCAATCCCTTTGATGCCAATGATGATGGTTTTTCGGAGGTTACAAAAATTAAAAACATTACCATTGGAGGCCGTTTAACACACAAAACAGGATACAGAAGTAAGCTAGCAGTGGATTTCCTTAACGTAAACGAAAACCGACGAGGTGGCGACCGCTTTAACTATCCCGAGCATGAAGCAAATATTGCCGAGTCGATAAAGCAAAACATATCCACTGCAATGATATCATTCGATAAATTCTATCGTGAAAATGATGTTATGACTCTCTTTGGCTCAACACAGCTGGTTGACAGAGATTCATACTACGGCGCAGGACAATCACTAGCCGATTATGGTAAAACACAGGATATTACCTACAATTTTGGCGGTCAGTATAAATTCGATCTGCATAGTGCTAACCTGCTTGTGGGACTTGAGAACACAGGCGGTAAACTTACAGATAAAAAACTGGGCTATCCCGATTGGGAGAATGCAAAACCCAATGATGAAGGAGTGCTGGAGCCCGAACATATTAACAACAGCACCATTGCCAACCAATTCTCAAATATAATGGGAGTATTTGCCCAATATGAGAAGAACTGGAATAAATTCAAACTGTCGGCAGGTGTGCGTTACGACAACTACCTGATACGCGACCTAGAAAAAAATAGCGGTGACGTAACCGGAAATGTGGTGAGCCCGCGCATAGGTGTTATGTACACAGTGGCACAAGGCCTACAACTTAGAGCCAACATATCGAGAGGCTACAGAGCACCCCAAGTATTTGATGAAGACCTGCACATCGAATCATCTAAAGCCAGAAAAATAATCCACAAAAACGATGAAAATCTGGAGGCTGAAACCAGCATGAGCTATATGTTCTCTATTGACGCTAAACGCCAGTTTGGAGGCCTTTTTGCATCACTACTTGTGGAAGGATTTATCACAAAACTTAATAACCCTTTCTCCAACACCTATGGAGCACCCGATGACGACGGAGTGGTGATATACACCCGTGTAAATGCCGAATCGGGCGCACAGGTGGGCGGTGTAAACCTGGAGCTGAACCTAAAACCGGGCAAAGACTTCACACTTACCACCGGCATGACAATGCAGGAGAGCAGATATAAAGAGCTACAAGAACTGGGTGAGAAAAAATTTCTTAGAACGCCTGATTTATACGGCTTTGCACTTGTTGATTGGGATTTCTGGGATGGATTTTGCCTCTCGGCCAACTACACCTACACCGGAAAAATGCTGGTTCCTTACTTCGGCCCGCTGCTTGCAGTTCCCGAAGATGGCACCATCATCAAAACCAAAGATTTCAATGATGTGGGCGTTAAATTGGCATACGATTTCAAAGTTAACACAACAGCCTTCAGCGTTAGCGTTGGAATGAAAAATATATTCAACTCATACCAAAAAGACTTTGACAAAGGCGAATATCGTGACCCTTCATTTATTTATGGTCCGGGATTACCTCGATCCATATTCTTCGGTGTGAACATCAACCTGTAAAAAAAATAAAAACCGGAAGGGGTAAAAGCCATCCGGTTTTTTGCTATTTTAGAGCAGACCATAAAAGAATAAAAATGCGCCAATATATAACAACTCTGCTTCTTTGGGGAGCTGCTACGCTGATATTATCGGCGCAAAACAGGGAAAAGACACCTCTGCACGACTCGGGTGTTACATACATCGACTCACTTTTTAAAAACACCCAGCCCAACAGCGACTCGATAAGGCTTGTAACAGCCATCAACAGTGGCAATATTGAGGATTACAGAGTGTGCTTCACCACAAGTTCAGGACTTAAAAAATGCTATAAGTTCAATGCCGACTCGGTATTCAGGCAATATCTGGTTAACCATCCGGCAGATTATGAAATGCATAAACTTTATGGCGATTTACTGTTTGAAATATTCAATCAGGAAAAATTTGGTAAGCAGGACGACAACTTCAATGTGGCTAGGAGAATGAACAACCACTACACCACTGCCTGGCGTAACGGGAATTATGATGCACATTCGCTCTATGCAATGGGGTATTACTGCACCCTAAACAAAGATTATGCAAATGCGGCCAAGTGGTACTCGGAATCATTAGCCATCGACTCATTAAACCCACTGGTAAATTACAGCATGGGCGTGAGTCATATTCTGGCTAAAAACAGCAAAGATGCCCTCCCTTACTCATTAAAGGCTACCGAGCTATACACCGATTCATTAAGCCGCTCCGACGCATCGCGCATGGCAGGCATTGCGCTCTACGAAAATGAACTGTACGACAGGGCATACACCTATTTTGCCATGGCCGACTCATTGGCTCCCGGATACCTGCTTAACCGCACATTCTTGCTTCGTTCCATGCTTAAACAGGGTAAAGATGAGGAGGCGATATCCTTGGCCAATACCATATTCACCTCCGACCCGCACAACCCCGATGTGGCCGACAGAGTATATGAACTTTTCAGAATTCAGAAAAAACAGAACCTTTATGAGAAACATATCAAAGAGATGACGCGCAACTTCAAAGCTGATAATGAAGCACTTGGCAATCTAGAGTTTCATTACGGCAAATCACTTTTCATCGCAGGCAACAATAAAAAAGCAATAAGAACACTAAAGCAATCCCGAAATCATTTTAAGAAATCGGTTCCAGAAAACCATCAAGTCTTTGAAGCACTGGAAGACATGCTAATTAAAAGGCAACACACTAAACATCAGAACAATAACAGAAAATAAAAAAAGTAATAGCAACATTAAAATTCAAAATCAAAAAGCAGATTCATCAGAAAAATACTATATAACACCCTATTTTATTGATTTTAACAACAAATAGTTTCACAGAACTGGTAATTTGATTAAATTTGCACGAAATTTATATTTCACACTCTAAAAAAGCAATCCTATGTCATTTGCTGCTGACAAAATTGTTTCGGATGGACTCACATTCGACGACGTGCTTCTAATACCCGCATATTCTGAAGTATTACCACGCGACGTGGATTTATCATCACATTTCTCGCGTAATATTAAGCTCAACGCCCCCATTGTATCTGCTGCTATGGATACAGTTACGGAGGCTAGGATGGCCATTGCCATTGCCCGTGAGGGTGGTATAGGTGTGATTCACAAAAACATGACCATCGAAGAGCAGGCTAAGCAGGTTGAAATCGTTAAACGTGCCGAGAATGGTATGATTTACGACCCCATTACCATACGAAAGGGAAAAACTGTGGGTAATGCTCTTAGCCTTATGAAAGAGTATAAGATTGGTGGTATCCCCGTGGTTGACGAGAGTGGATTCCTAGTAGGTATAGTTACCAATCGCGACCTTCGTTTTGAGCAGGATATGCTGCGCACCATCGATGAAGTGATGACCAGCGAAAACCTAGTTACCACCAACCAAACAACCGACCTTGAAGATGCTGCTGCAATTCTTCAAAAATATAAAATCGAAAAACTGCCGGTAATAGATAAAAACGGCAAACTTGTGGGGTTGGTAACATATAAAGATATCACTAAAGCCAAAGATAAGCCTATGGCATGCAAAGATGACAAAGGCCGTCTTCGCGTGGCTGCTGGTGTAGGCGTTACGCACAACACATTTGAACGTATCGACGCACTGGTGAAAGCAAATGTTGACGCAATTGTTATCGATACTGCTCACGGTCATAGCCGTGGTGTAATAGAGACTCTGAAAGAGGTAAAGAAAAAACATCCCGAACTGGATGTTGTAGTTGGTAACATCGCCACTGCCGAAGCAGGTATCGACCTTGTGAAAGCAGGTGCCGACGGCGTGAAAGTTGGTATCGGCCCAGGTTCAATTTGTACTACCCGCGTTATTGCCGGCGTGGGCGTGCCTCAACTTTCGGCAATCTACGATGTATCGAAAGCACTCAAAGGATCAGGCGTGCCGGTAATTGCCGATGGCGGACTTCGCTACTCGGGCGATATAGTTAAAGCCCTTGCTGCAGGCGCAGGCTGTGTAATGGCAGGTTCGCTACTTGCAGGAGTTGAAGAGTCACCGGGTGAAACAATAATCTTTAACGGTCGTAAATTTAAGTCATATCGTGGAATGGGATCGCTCGAAGCGATGCAAAAGGGTTCGAAAGACCGCTATTTCCAAGATGTGGAGGATGATATCAAAAAACTTGTTCCAGAAGGTATCAGCGCACGAGTACCATACAAAGGAACTCTCTATGAAGTTATATATCAACTCATTGGTGGTCTTCGTGCCGGAATGGGCTACTGCGGTGCCAACGATATTGAGAAGCTTCACGATGCCAGATTCACCCGAATCACATCGGCAGGTGTTACCGAAAATCACCCGCACGACGTATCGATAACTCAAGAGGCACCAAACTACTCAAGATAATAGTATAAATGCATTCAGATATTAAAGTCCGGATAATACCGGACTTTTTTTATGCCCACCAAAAACCGTAATAAGTAATAAATTAACTAAATTGCCGTTTAGAACTAATTCAACAATAACCGACTAAATATTAATTTATGATTAGGGTAGTATTGATGGCAGCAATTGTTGCAACCATATCGTTTACAGCTCAAGCACAGAAGAAAGATAAAACAGTATTAACCATTGGCAAAGAGACTTTCACTCTAAAGGAGTTTGATTACATATACAATAAAAACAACCCAGGCTCACTCAACCCGATGACCAAAGAGCAGTATCTTGAACTTTTTGTAAACTACAAACTTAAAGTAAAAGAGGCATGCGAAATGGGGCTCGACACTGCGCAACAATTCATTTCAGAGTTAAATTACTATTTCAACGAACTATCGCGCCCCTACCTCACCGACCGAAAAGCTGAGGATAAAGTGATAGCAGAAGCATACGAACGAATTAAGAGTGATGTAAATGCAAGCCACATACTTATATTGCTACAACATGATGCCACCCCTGAAGATACATTAAAGGCATGGAATAAAATAAATGAGGCAAAAAAGGAGTTGGAAAACGGTGCCGACT
>CAZWOA010000065.1:0-18975 GCA_964635545.1 uncultured Marinilabiliaceae bacterium | reverse complement strand
TGGAAATAAATAATTGTTTTTTAAAGAAAAAATACTTTTTATTGAGGAAGCAACTCAAAAGTTATATTTAATAGAACAGAAATTTTTGGCATTGTTAGAGTCAGAGTTAGGCTTAGGGCAAGTAAGTAAAAAAATGGAAGAGTGGTATCTCTTATCCTTTGGCGAATTTACCGCCGAGCTTAAAAAGCAAAAAATAGAATTGTCACTCGCCCAAAAATCGGAATGGATGGACTTCTTCGAAGCCGAAAAAACCAAAGCCACCACCATCAAAACCCAAATCACCCAAACCGATGCCCAAATCGACCGTATGGTTTATGAATTATATGGGTTAACAGATGAGGAAATTGCGATTGTGGAAAATAATGGTTAATATGAATTTTCAACGGTCGCCCACGTAGGGGCGCCCCTACGTGGGCGACCGTTTTTGGTATAAACGTGGACATCCGTTTTGTATAAACGCAGGCAACCGCTGAAAACCATTATATAAAAAACAATCCCCGTAATTGGAGGAAATGATACATTACAATGACGTACATTGTGAAAACAGCCGCCCATCTATCATTACCATCGGCCTAGTTGCCAATGGTTAAGTTTATCTCAATAATCTCTGGCCGGTTGCCGGTTCTTACAGGAGGGCCCCAGGTGCCATAACCGGTGCTGACAATAAAATGAGTGTTGCCTTTTTTCATATATCCGTGCGCCAGTTCAAACACTTTATCGGTAATGTAGCCAAGGGGCCAAAGTTGTCCGTAGTGTGTATGTCCCGAAAGGTGAAAATCGGCTCCGGTTGCTGCCGTTTCGTCGAAGTCGTGTGGCTGGTGGTTAAGCACAATTACGGGATAGCCGGTGTCAACATCAGCCATAAGGCGGGTTATGGTTTGGCGTTTTTGGCCTGCAAACATATCTTTAGCCTTATCGTCGCGCCCCACTATGTAGAACGAACTGTCGATAAAGGCCACTTCATCGCGCAATATATTTATGTCGTGTTTGGTCAGATAGTCAATGGCTGCCTCGGCACCTCCTATATATTCATGATTGCCCGGTACAGCCCATATGCCCAGCGGTGCGCTAAGTTTTGATAATGCCTCTCCCAGGTTTTGGTCTATCACAGGTTTTACATCTTCATCTATTACATCGCCCACAAGTAATATAATGTCTGGTTTTAGGCTGTTTACTTCAGTTACAAGCTTTTGAGTTTTTCGAGGGCCTATAATAGTGCCAAGATGGATGTCGCTTAGTGCAATGATTTTAAGGCTTTTATGATTGCCGGCTTTTTTGTCAACAGTTATGTTGTGTTTTACAATCTCAGGGAACCAGGCATTTATATGTCCCCATACAATGGTGGTTACTACAATTAGCACAGTAACCAATCCTGTTATGCTTTTCAGTTTTATATATGCAAGCGACTCTCTTTCGGGCAGGAAGTGAAGCAGTTTATCGAAGCCTCTTACTATATCTATGCCCACCAGTGCCATCACAAAATATAACATTCCGGCAAACCAAAATGCACCTGTCCAATGTAGGGTAACGGATAGTGGTGAATACCAGTTGCTGTCGAGCCATCGCCCTAGCGGATATGATATAAAAAGAAGAATCATAATTGCAGTGAGCCATGGAATTAAACTTTTATGCTGTTCAAGTGCTTGAACTCCACGGGAATAGATATATAGATTGACAAGGAAATGTATTGTAAAGAATACGGTTAAAAATATTGTTTTAGACATGGTTGTTGTTATTGCTTAATTTGTTAAATATCTGTGTTAACTTTAAGTAGTTTATCAGTTAATTAACAAGTTTATTAATAAATAGTTGATTATTTTTGTGATTCATTTTTTTGATTTGGTGAAGATAGGTTATTAAATTTATATTTGTATGCAATGGGCATAATACAAAAGCCAAAAAGTTATCTGTTTATAGGGCTTGCACTCATAGCTATTGCACTCATATGTAAAGCTATGGGGTGGGGTTCGTTTTTTTATCTGTTTTTATTTTCTGGTATTGTTTTGAAAATAATTTTTCTCGTTTTGTCAATACATCAAGGTCGAATTAAGGTAGGATTACCTCTATATATCTTGTTGTGTGGTGTAGTTTTAGTAGTATTGGGTGCATTTATGCGGCGAAATGAAGTTATGCTCGAAATTGCTTCGGCTATTATTATTTTGGGTGTTGTATTAAAGTGTTTTTTTGTTGTGTTGACAATAGTGAAAAAATTAAAATCTAAATAGGTTAATAGTTGATTATGAGAAAATATTCTTTTTTTATTCTGATTTTTTCTGTGTTACTGGTAAATGCCCAATCAAAGCTGAAACCGGGTTTCCATAAGGACGAATATATTGAAACTCTGCGTATGGCATCGTCTTTTGCTGATGATGACTACAGCAGAACTACCAAAATAGAAAGTCCGGCTAATTTTGAGCATAAGTATCGTTCACCCATCGTGGGGCTTGAAAATTGCTGGGATTTATGGATATCGGGCGACTCGGTTGCCGCCATAAGCATACGTGGTAGTGTGCCTAAAGCATTGAGCTGGAGTGCCAACTATTATGCGGGCATGGTGCCGGCATCAGGTGTAATGGTTGTGGGTGATAGCGTGGAATATAAGCTTACTGATAATAAAGCTGCTGCTGTGCATACCGGATGGTTGGCTGCTACTCTGTTTCTATATAAGGATATGAAGCCCCGTATTGACTCATTATATAGAGCCGGAATTCGCGATTTTATTGTGGCAGGCCATAGTCAGGGCGGTGCCATCTGTTATATTATGACTGCTCTTTTGCGACAGTTACAGATTGATGGTAAACTGCCTGCCGACATTCAGTTTAAAAGCTATGCCAGTGCTGCACCAAAACCCGGTAATACACAATTTGCATACGAATATGAAAATATGACCCGCGGAGGGTGGGCATATAATGTGATAAGTGCCATCGACTGGGTGCCCGAAACACCACTATCGGTGCAAACTCTCAACGATTTCGTACCCAACAGTCCGTTCTCCGAAGCTGAAAAAATGATTAAAGAGCAAAAGATGGGCGATAGGATAAAGTACAGATTCCTATATTCGCAGCTAAAGAACCCTACCAATAGATCTAATAGAAGATTGAAAAAATATCTTGGTAAGAGCGTGGGTAAAATGGTTGAAAATGAGGTTGAAGGCTTTAAACAACCCAAATATTTCGATAGTGCATGCTATATGCGCACAGGCACAATTGTGGTGCTTATTCCCAATGAAGATTACTATGGCAAGTTTTCGGCCATTTCCGAAGATAAATTTATACACCATATGTATAATGCCTACAGATTCTTAATTGATAAGTATTAATGTTAATTAAATAAAATCAAGATAAAACTCATCTTTCTTGATGGATGAACCTTACTATATTCGCAACTCAAAAATTTGAACCATGATAACCATACGGGAAGTTAGTGACAATAGAACGTTTAATGACTTTGTGTCACTACCCTACGAATTGTACAAAAATCACCCATTTTGGGTTCCCTCCATGCGCAAGGATGAAGAGAACGCACTTAAACCTGAGACTAACCCGGCCTTTGAATATTGTAAAGCAAAGTTCTGGGTAGCGTATAAGGATAATCGCTGTGTAGGCCGCATAGGAGCTATAATTATTGATTTATGGAATGAGAAAAACGACTCTAAACATGGACGATTTAGCCGCACCGAGTTTATTGACGATCGTGAAGTATCGGCAGCCCTTTTCAAAGCCGCCGAAGAGTGGCTGAAAAGTCAGGGTATGCAAAAGGTGCACGGCCCTCTTGGCTTTTCCAATCTCGATCATCAGGGTGTGCTAGTAGAGGGGCAGGAGTGGTTGCCATCAATCGCATCTGATTATCACTTTGAGTATTACCATAAACATATTGAGGCGCTAGGCTATGAAAAGGAGATTGATTGGCTGGAGTTCCGAATCACTTTCCCCGATGCATTACCTGAAAAATCATATAAGGTTGCCGAAATGCTTAAATCGCGTTACTCGCTTAAAACCATCAATTTTAATACTAAAAGCGAGCTGGATCCCTATAAAGAGAAGGTGTTTGAGCTTTTCAACCAGGCATTTAAAGAGCTGTTTGGTACCTATCAGTTACCTCCAAAGATGATTAAGTTCTATGTAGATAAATATTTTCCTATTCTGCAACCTAAGTATGTGAAGATTGTTTTAGATAAGGATAATGAAATGGCCGGTTTTCTAATCGCTCTTCCTTCATTGTCGGCTGCTATGCAGAAAGCTAAGGCAAAACTGTTTCCTTTTGGATGGTATTATATCTATAAAGCTCTTAAAAAACCTAAAGAGATAGATTTGATGCTTACCGGTGTAAGGCCTGAGTTTCAGAAACTTGGCGTTGCAGCTCTTTTGATGAATGAATTATGGCTTACTGCCAAGGCTGATGGTGTGAAGAATGTGGAGACTACCGGTATGCTCGAAAATAACCACGTGGCAATACAGATGTGGAAATCTTTTGATCATATTCAGCATAAACGTAAACGTTGCTATATTAAACAGTTGTAAAACAATAATTTAATCTATAAAAATGTTCAAGAGAATTCCTAAACAATGGATAAGTCAGGCCGAGAGTTACATTATTATCACTCTTGCGTTGATGATTAGTGCCATAGGCTGGGTTGGATTTCTTATAAATTCCAATATCGTGGCCGGAGGTCTGATGGGCTTGTCAACCCTTATATTTATGTACACTGGATTGCCGGTCGGACCGGTAAACTTTGTGCTAAATGCCATTCTTATTCTCTTTGCCATGAAGTCGTTGGGACGCGGCTTTGGGTTTAAAACTATCTATTCTTTAGTTCTCCTTTCGGTATTCGTATATATTCTTCAGGTTTATCTAACTGAGCCTATTGTGCCCGATAAGTTTATGGCTACCATAATTGGTGGTGGGCTTATTGGTGTGAGTATAGGTATTTTACTTACCCAGGGAGGTAGTACCGGAGGAACCGAAATTGTGGCAATGATGGTGAATAAGTATCGCAACGTGAGTCCGGGAAGGGTTATGATGGTGTGCGATATTGTAATTATTGGAAGTAGCTTTTTCTATTTTCGCGATATTGAGGCTCTGGTGTATGGCTATGTGGTTATGGGGCTTATGTCGGGACTGGCCGATATGGTACTTACAGGTTCACGTCAGTCGGTGCAGATTTTTATTGTGTCGAAAAAAACCCGTGAACTTGCTGATGCCATTGCTAAAGAGGTGCCGCGTGGAATGTCTATTTTGAACGGAAGAGGTTTTTACACTCAGGAAAATCGTGAATTTATTATTATGATAGTTCGTAAAACTGAAATGCATGAGGTGTTGCGGGTGGTGCGCGAGGTTGATGAAGAGTCGTTTGTTTCGGTTGCCAATGTTATGGGTGTTTATGGCAAGGGCTTTGAGCAGTACAGACCCCCATTAAAATCACCTCTCAATCAATTAAAAGATAAAGCAGGTAGTTAATATTGACAATTTTATACTATATTTAATCGATGAGAACCTTTTTTAGCTCATCGGTTTTTTATTATGGATACTCTACCTCAAAATAGAATAAAATATTGTCCCGTATGTGGTAGTCTTCATTTTAATTATGATGGCGCCAAATCATTTTTATGTGCCGATTGTAAATTCCACTTCTTTATAAATGCTGCAACTGCTGTAGTTGGTATAATAGAGAATAGTAAGGGTGAAATATTACTGGTTAAGCGGGCCTTCGACCCACAGAAAGGGACTTATGATTTGCCCGGTGGCTTTGTTGATCCTATGGAGACGGCTGAGGAAGCATTGGTGAGAGAGATAAAAGAGGAACTTAATATTGAATTGGATGAGTTTGATTATTTGTTCTCAATTCCAAATAGTTACGTGTTTAGTAACTATACAGTTTTTACATCTGACCTGGCTTTTAGATGTAAAGTGTCAAATTTTGATAACCTTTCTTGCAGTGATGACGTATCAGGAAGTGTGTTTGTGGATTTGAAGGAGGTTGATTATGATAAAATAGGGTTTGATTCAATAAAGAAAATTATAAAGTTATATGTTGAAAAATATTGGGGCACTAAATAAAGTCTTGCTATTGTGTTTAGGCCTCCTTATTCAGGGTAGAGTGCTGGCAATGGATGGTTTAACGGAGTCGTTCTTCTATAATTATTCAACAGAAGATGGCTTGATTAATCCGCTTTGTAATGCCATTGCCGAAGATTCGGAAGGGTATATCTGGATAGGTACGCCACAAGGACTAGTTAGGTTTGATGGTGTGTTTTTTGAAACTTTTAATGATAAGAATTCGGTGTTGTCCGAAAAATATATAACATCAATCCATCAATGCCGAGATGGTAACTCTTTGCTGGTGGGCACGCTAAACGGTATGCTCTATTCAGTAAATTTGAATAATATTGAATTTACCCCAGTGTCATACGATCCTGCACAAATTAACCTTACCGGTATAGGTTCAATAATCGATATTTTTGAAATTAATAAAAACTTAATTCTTGTAGCCACCGAGCGTAACGGACTTTTAAAGATAGAAAGAGACTCTAAGCGTATATCCTATATTAACGAGGGACCGATTGAAAATGTGAAAAGATTATCGGTGGTGAATATACGTTATATAAATAATGTGTTATATGTAGCTGCACGACAGGGATTGTATGTTATTAATGAGGATGAAAACCATAAAATAAAGCTGACTCAATCCGACCTGCAGTATAAAAATACTAGTGACGTAGCCTACGATACCGACTCAACTATTTTTGTTTCTGCAGCCAATAAACTTCTAAGGGTAAATACCAATACATTTAATTATGAGGTAATGCAGGAGTTTCCATCCATATTAACCGGAATGGTCAAGCCAATGTCGGGTAATCTTTGGTTTTCAACATTCAGTAATGGCCTGTTTAGATATAACATGAAGGATGGCACATATAGCCATTATATGTCGGGTAAGTCAACATATGGTCTTGATAATAACAATATTAGGGCATTAATGTACTCATCGAGAAATGACTTGGTATGGGCGGGGTCGCGTAATGGTATCGTTAAAGTGGATAATCGTTATAATAATGTGAAGTATTTTGATATGGTTCAGTACTCTGAAACTATGTCGGCCAATATGTTTATGATAAAGGTTGATTCACAAAATGATTTCTGGGTGTGGTCCACCGATGGTTTATATAGAAAAAAGAACAAAATCAATAAATTTGAAAAGATAAAACCATCATCAACATATCAGAATAATGATACTATATACCAGGCAGTGGAAGATGAACAAGGCAACATGCTTTTTTCATCATCGAGAGGTGTGCTGAAATATGATAAAAAAAGAGATAGATTTGCATATCTACCCATTAAAGGCATAAAATATTGTAGTAATATTGTTAATATCACCGACTCAACTTTTGCATTTTTATCAAATTTTAGATTTACCATTTATAATAAAAAAGATGGCTCCGAGAGGGTGCATAGATTATTGAATTATGATAATTTGCTTATTCAGGGTGGGGTAAATTATCGCGATTCTTTACTGTGGATTGGTAGTAATCATGGTGTTATATTTAAGTTCGATATTGCCGCCGACTCTATTTCAGAGGTGCTACACCTGCCTGTGTCAGATAATTTGAAATCACTACCATCAATATCGGTAATTAAAACCGATAAATTTGGTAATCTTTGGATAGCAACTAATGGCGATGGATTAATAAAATATGATGTTAGCAGTAAAACTTTTACTCACATCTTAACTTCCGATGGTAGAAATGAGTCGATATATCTGCTCGAACAGGATAAAAATGGAAATCTTTGGTTCCATAACTCTTTGGGTATCGTTAGTATTAACCCCTATACAGGACAGCAAAAATTATTTGGCAGTAATTACTATATTCTATGTCCCGAGTTTAATCAAGGTGCATCATCGGTTACCCCCGATGGACGTATAGTGATGGGGGGATCCAATGGCTTTAATGTAATTGATACTGATGAGCTAAAACGCCCATCTCATAATTATAAACCGGTTATTGCTTCTGCACGTCTTTTCAAAAACTCATCGCACTATTATGATATTGACCAGCAGCAGATAATTTATAATCCCAAGGATACTTTATATATATCCGAGGAGTATGAGAGCCTCTATATTTATGTGAGAATTTTGAATTTCCTAAATTCTAAAAAGAGTAAAATAGCTTGGAAGATTGATGGTGTTGACCCTCAATGGAAACACTCAACCGTGGGTGTACCTATCATATATTCGGTATTGCCTCCCGGCACATTTAAGATGACTATTCTGTCGCTGGATGATGATGGAAACCCGATGGGAGAACCTCTGGAAATAGTTATCGTGCGTAAGGTGTTTTTCTATCAGCATCCATTGTTTAAGGTGCTTGTAGTGCTGATGGCTATTGGGTTTATTGTTTTCTATTTTCTTAATAGGAATAGCAAACTAGCCAAAAGGGGTGAGATACTCAATAAAATGGTGGCAGAGAAAACCATCGAGTTATCAGAGATAAATGTAGATTTAAATGATAGCAAACTACAAATTGAACGGCAGAATAAAGAGCTGGAGATGCATCGAATATATCTGGAGGACTTGGTGAGGATACGCACCATCGATCTGGAAAAGGCAAAGCTTAAGGCCGAAGAGTCCGATAAGTTGAAGTCGGCATTCCTTGCCAACCTATCCCACGAGATACGTACTCCAATGAATAGTATAATGGGCTTCTCGACGCTGCTTAGCACCGGAATGTTTAATGATGAGGAGCAGAAAGAGTTTGTTGGCAATATTCAAAGCAGTAGTGAGAGTCTGCTGGTTCTTATTAATGATATTGTTGATGTTGCGCGCATCGAAACTAATCAGGTTTCTTTAGTAAAATCAAAGGTTGAGGTGTGTAAAGATTTGGTGCAAATTATTAAGTCGTTGAAGTTTGAGAAGATGGAGGGGGCACCAATAGGCATCAATATTGATGATTCATGCCAAGGGTTGGTTATTACTACTGATAAAGAACGATTTAAACAAATTGTGCAAAATCTTGTAAATAATGCTATAAAATTCTCATCACATGGCAATGTTTCGGTTAGCGCCAGTATTATATTAGAGAGTGAGTTGCCTAAATTTGATTACAATCATGAGGTGGGTAACAGCACAAGGAAACTTCTGCTGGTGACAGTTACCGATGATGGTATTGGTATTGCCGAAGAGGATCAGAAAATAATATTTGAAGCATTTAGAAAACTTGAACATCAAGAAGTTATATATCCAGGTATTGGGCTGGGACTTAGTATTGTAAAAGATATTGTTAGTTTGCTCAATGGTAAAGTCTGGGTAAAGTCAAAACTGGGACAAGGCAGCACATTTAGATTTTACATTCCGGCAGAGTAGTGCTTTCCGTTGATGTAGGCCTGGTAGGTAGCCGAAAAATTGAGAGGTAACAGATGCCCAATGGCTACTTGCTTCCTTATTTTTTTGCCTGTGAGCTCAATCCATGCCACTTCACCGCAAGGGCGTAGCTCAATGTCAACATGCAGTGTGCCCGAGTCGTTATTGGCAATTATTGACACTGTTTGAATCTTTGTCTCGTTGTTTAAAGTCACTTCATACTGGTTGATAGTGGCTTTGTATAATTCGGGTATGGGTGTAAATTGCAAAGTACCTTTTACCTGATTGTTGGATGTTGCTTTACCGTGTGATTGACCCGCCGATATAATTAATTCATCCCCTTTCACCGCAAAAAACCATGTGCCTGGCGTTATATCAATGGATGCACCACGCCTACCCGGTACTCTGTCACATTCCACTATCCATTGGCGGGTGTTGAGAGCCAGTAACACCGAATCGCACCTACACTCAATGGGCATAGCTTTAAACTCTTTATACTCTTTGCGTCTGTTGCTCTTTTCTTGTGCAGTAATAGGCATGCACAGTAATGCCAATAGTGGTAATATACTTAATGTTCCCGGTCGCATTTTTCTTATATAATGTAATAATTAAGTAATTTAGAGTTTTTATTTTCAATACACAATATTTTTTGATATTATTTGACTTAAAGCTGTATTTTTGTCAATCTATAATTTAATTGCGTAGTGAATAGGCATATTGTTATAAGTTATATCAACCACTTCGTTAAATCTCGATACTGGAAAGGTCACGGTATTCATAGCCCTTTTGTATTTAAGTTTGTAAATGATGTTGTTTTCTCAAAGCATCTTTTCTATCATTTTGAAGCTTTAGAATTGTATCGTAAGGAACTCCTTGAGAATAGTGGGGTAATTGATTTTGTAGAGCTTGGCGCAGGTAAGAAAGGTATTGTAACAAAGCGTGTGAGCTCTATTGCCAGGAGGTCAGCGGTTTCGCCTCGTTATGGCAAACTATTAAGTAGAATAGTAAATTTTACTAAGCCCGCCACTATTCTTGAATTTGGAACATCGCTGGGGGTAGGGTCGTTATATTTGGGGCTGGCAGCCACATCGGCAAAACTGGTGACAATGGAGGGTAATAAGCAGTGTGCCAATATAGCAGCTGCTGCGCTTAAAAAATACGGATGTGTGAATGGGCAGGTTGTGGTAGGCAATTTTGATGATGTGCTTCCCGGTGTTCTAACCTCACTCGGCACTCTTGGTTTTGTCTGGTTCGATGGTAATCATACTAAAGAAGCCACATTGCGTTACTTCAATATGTGTATTGATAATGCTGATAATGACTCGGTTTTTGTTTTTGATGATATACGATGGTCGAAGGGTATGGGTGAGGCGTGGCGTGAAATAGTATCTCATCCTAAGGTCACTATCAGTATAGAGATGTTTCGTATAGGCATAATATTTTTCAGAAAAGAGTGCCCTAAACAGCATTTTAAACTCCGATGGTGTTAAAGTTATGCTAAAAGTGCAATAAATCATTTGAGAAACCACTAAAAAAGTATAGATTCGTTCTAAACTCTAAACAATGGACAACAATATTATCGAAATTAAAGGAATAACCAAGTTTTATCAGGTAGGAAACCAGGTTGTTAAAGCTCTTCAGGGAGTTGATATTATGATTGCCAAAGGTGAATATGTTGCCATTATGGGTCCGTCGGGGTCTGGCAAATCTACACTGATGAATATTATTGGTGCTCTCGATACTCCCACCGGAGGCAAATATGTGCTTAACGGCACCGATGTGAGCCACATGACCGATGACAGCCTTGCCGAGATTCGCAATAAGGAGATTGGGTTTGTGTTTCAAACCTTTAACCTTCTTCCACGTTATACAGCACTCGAAAATGTGATGTTGCCGCTTATTTATGCCGGTGTGCCCAAACAGCGCAGGATAGAACTGGCTACTGATGCACTTACAAGCGTGTCGCTGGCCAATAGGATGGACCATAAACCCAATGAGCTTTCGGGCGGTCAGCGTCAACGGGTTGCAGTGGCACGTGCGCTTATTAATAAGCCCTCCATAATTCTTGCCGATGAACCTACCGGAAACCTCGACTCCAAAACGTCGGCCGATATAATGAGGCTTTTTAGTGAGATTCATGCCCAAGGGAATACCATAATATTGGTTACCCACGAAGAGGATATTGCACGCTATGCCCACCGTATTGTGCGCCTTCGCGATGGACTGATTGAGTCGGATCTTGTAAATGACCAAATATCTGTGGTAGAACAGCGGTAAGATAAACCTTTTTTGTTGTGATGTGTTCTAACAAATATGCTGTTGCACAGCCTTGTGCTAATGGCGTTTGCTTAGAATTTTAATTGTAATAATAGTTGAACAATGAAAAAAAGTATAGTTTATACCAAAACCGGCGATAAAGGCACTACAGCGCTAATAGGTGGCACAAGGGTGAAAAAACATAACCGCAGGCTTGATGCTTATGGTACTGTAGATGAGTTAAATTCGTTTGTTGGTATGTTGCGCTCCTACGATATAGATCAGCATACCAAGGATGTTATTATTACAATTCAAAATGAGTTGTTCATTATTGGTGCCTATCTTGCTACCGATAGTTCACGTTCCGACTTGCGCGATAAACTCGACTGTGACGAGAAAAAAATAGAGATGCTTGAGCGCGAAATGGATGAGATGGAGAGTAAATTGCCACCTCTGCGTAATTTTGTGCTGCCCGGTGGACATCCGTTAGTAACATATAGCCATATCTGCCGCACGGTGTGTCGTAGGGTAGAAAGAATCGTTAGCGAACTTGCCGAAGAGACAGAAATAAATGGTTGGGTGCTGCGTTATGTTAATAGATTAAGCGACTATTTCTTTGTTTTATCAAGATTTATGACTGATTACTTCAATGTAGAAGAAATTCCATGGAAACCTAAGTTGTAACATTAGATTTTTTTTATATATTCGCTGAAGTGTTTAAAGAATAATAACAGTATAGTTATAATGTTAAATTGATTTGATATGTACTGGACGCTTGAGTTAGCATCAAAATTGGAAGATGCTCCATGGCCTGCATCAAAGGATGAGTTGATTGACTTTGCAATCCGCTCTGGAGCTCCGCTTGAGGTAATTGAAAATCTCCAGGAGATTGAAGATGATGGTGAGATATTCGATAGTATTGAAGATATCTGGCCAGATTATCCAAGTAAAGAAGATTTCTTTTTTAATGAAGATGAGTATTAATTATAAAAAAGGGCTTTAATTAAAGCCCTTTTTTATTTAGTAATTCTCTTCAAACTCATACCCTTCATACTCGTCCACCTGTTCAAAGGTTTCAGGTATTTCCAACTTCAGGAATATATCTTCTTTACGTTTTGGGCGGTACTCCTCTAGCCATATAAAGCCTTTGAGCATCGTGTCTTCATGCGGTAGTGTGTATATGGGGTTTAAATTGCCGGCCGGCGACACCCGCATAATAATCTCCCGTATCTTTTTTTCTTTCATCAATATTGTCATATTGCTACTTTCGCCTCTGTTTATGCCAATGAGTTGCTCTCTGTCTTTGGGGTAATATATGGTTTGGGCATTTCCATCAACATCTACTTTATACAACTCGTTGTTGCGTATATAACCTGTCATTATTTTGCCCTTCACCTGGTTATAGCCTGTTGTGTCTTCGGGCGATATGATATATGCCGAGTTTATCAGTTCTGCTTTATACACTGCATTGTTGCGGGTGTACATTTTTACCTGTTGTGCCGTTAGTTGGTTTCCTTGTGCCCATAAAACGGGCGATTTAAACATTATTGCCGTTGAGTCTCTGAAATCGTATATCAATGAGTCGCACCTCCCCTGAAGGTCGAATCTGAAAAACTTTACATTATGAAAGGCTCGTACTATTCGGCTATCTTCAAGCGGTAGCGGGTCAATGCGCATTGTATCGGCATGCATAAATAGTGTGTCGTTACCTGAAATCTGCCATAGCTCGGCTCTTTTGGTGGCCAGGGCATCTTTGGTTATTTCGTTGTAAAATCCATAATTGCCCCTTATCACTATGTTATTGGTGGTATCGTGTAGCGCCATATGGCCAAATACCTCACCAAGACCCGAAACCCGGTTGTAAAATATGGTGTCGCCTTGCAGCGTGTGCTCTGTTCCCTCTATATTATTGTTTTTCAGTAGATGGGCATAATCCTTTTTTGTGTCGTAGAAGCCGTTTTCGCTATATATTTTTATCGAATCGCCTATTATGTTTGTAGGCCCCAATATTCTAACCACCTCTGTTTGTGTGTTGTAGCGCATTGTGTCGCTATACATAACGTATTGGGGAGTGGTGGCTACCACCGAATCTTTAAAAAATGCTTCGTTGGTGTTGGGGTAATAATATCCGTATTCTGATACCAGCACGTTGTTTTTATCGGTTACTTTTCCGCTGTTGAAAAAGTAGCCTATGTCGTTGGCTCTGTCGTAGTCGAGAAACTCGGTATTGAGCCATGTGGTGCCTTTGTTTACTCTTACGTCTCTTCTCATTTTAGCCATATTGGCATTGCCTTCATACTCGAGATACTCGCCCCATATGTGTATTGAGTCGTTCTGTATGATATGAACATTACCATAGGCGTGCACTATGTTGGTGTCGTTAAATTTATAGGCACTGTCGCAATAAAGCAGTGTATTGCTGTGTGCTAGTTTTACGTTACCAATTAGCGATTGCGAATCTTTACCAATCTTTTCGTCATGCCTTAATATATCGGCACCGATAAGTTTTATTCTCATTTTGCCCTGGCTATTGTCATTTTGCGAGTTTACATTCAATATAAATGCTATGTGCAATATGGCAAGTAGTGCAACTCTATATGCTGTTTTTTGTGTTGGCATACTATTTTAATCGTTGTCGGCTTTTGTGAAATAGGGTAGTTCCTCAGGAACAATAAGCGAAGATATGAGTTTTTCGGGGAAATAACGCGATTGCAATAGGTCGTGTTGTACCACATAGCTAAATCTCAAGCCCACTTTCTTGTTTATATCATCTTTTTCGGTTGTTTGAACTATGCAAATATAGTTATCAAGCACTATTTGTGCATAGTGAATACCATCACGACATTTTACATATATGCGGTTCTCATTGCCTGTGTATCGGTAGCATTGCTGATAACCATCTTCAGGTGCATAATCGGTCTCCCAAGTCTCTTCCTCTTTGTCCTTATCTGATACTCCTCTTATAAAAAGGCCACCATTCTTGTTTGCACAAATAATAGGATAGCCGGATCCATGCGAAATATCTATCCAAATGTCGGCTCTCTCTTCATTATCTGTTTGTTTGCCATTTATTAGGTCAAATGCAATAAGGGTAGTGCCATTGTATTTTGTCAAGTCGTCATTCACGAGCTTTACCCCAATAAATGGTGTAGCTTTATCCATGTTGGATTGTTTTACTACTCTCACTTCAAGCAGACCTACATTTGCTGAGTCTTCGCGTTTAAGTGTTACCACCAGGGGCAATGCCGAGGGCATTAATGAGGTGTTGATATTGGCAGTTTTATAACCGTGAGCTGTTACTGTGCTTCGTTGTTTGTATCCTTTATCGAATGTGATATTGAAAGCCCCATGATTGTCGGCTGTAACCATTTGGGTTTTTATAGTCATATTGTCGATGCTACCTTGAATGTAGCTGTTGGATTCTATATTGGCAAATGGTACAGGAAGTTGAGATTGCGAGTCTATTACTAAGCCATGCCACGATACATCATAGAAATGGCGAGTGCACGAAATAGTTGCACCACTAATGATTACCCACAATATCACTCTCCACACGGTCTTCATGAGCATAAAAAATTAATTTCTACTCTCTTATCCAATTCTTGTACTCAAATTCGCAATTTCTCCAGTTTTTGTCAATAGTAATGTATGTTTCTTTTTGTTTTGTTTTAATCCAGTTCTTAACTGCCTCCGTGCGTTTGTTCTCTTCAAGCATATTTTGAAGCATCTGGTAGTCCTCACTCATATTGGCACGGTGTGGGTCTATTTTGCGTTTCAGAATTACAATTCGATATGTCTCTAGGCCTTTGCGTTCGTCCATCATAAAAAATGGTTCTGTACGTTCGCCGGGCTTCAGGTTTTGAATATTTTTGGCAATCTCGGCAGGTATTTGCCCTATCTCAAATTTTGTAGAGCCATCTTCGGGGTTAACCATTATGCCACCGTTAGATCTTGAGTCTTTATCCATCGAGAAGTGTAATGCAGCCTCCTCAAATGTCATTTTCTCCTGTTTAATATACGAGCTTATGGAGTCGAGGTAATCCTTGGCCTCAGTACGGTTCTTCTCCGATACTTTTGGTTTGATGAGGATGTGGCGCACGTTGATACGTTCACCTTTACGATCGATAAGCTGTATGATATGGTAGCCAAATTCGGTCTCAACAATTTTCGAAACTTTATTTTTCTCTTGCAGGTTGAATGCGGCTGTGGCAAACTCAGGCACGAAACCTCCACGGGTGTACCATCCCATATCACCACCATGGGCTGCCGAGCCTGGGTCCTCGGAGTAGAGAACTGCAAGAGTGGCAAAGTCGCGCCCTTCGGCTACTTGCCTCTGGAAATCGCGTAGTTGACTTTTAACTCTCTCTATCTCATCTTGATCAACCTTAGGGTAAACCACTATTTGCTGAAGCTCATACTGGGTAGCCACCATTGGCAGGCTATCCTCGGGTAGTGAGCGGTAGTAAGCCCTGATTTGTGCCGGCGATACTTTTATATTTTTTGTAATCTCGCGCTGCATTTGCTGGGTCATCATTTGGGTGCGCACCATCTCCATCTGGTCGCGTTTTATCTGAAGTATGGATTTGTTAAAGTACTCCTCAAGTTTATCTTTATCGCCTATACGTTGCACAAAATAGTTCATGCGGCTGTCAACCTGGTTAACCACCTCGTTTTCGCTCACCTCTATACTGTCGAGCTTGGCTTGGTTGAGCATAAGTTTCTGGATAAGAATCTGTTCAAAAATATGGCATTTCATATCGCCACTATAGTTGGATATTCCTTCAACCAATGCCTGTTCGTATTGATACTCGACATCAGAGAGCAGTATGGCATTGTCGCCCACAACGGCAACAACTTCGTCGATAAGTTTCTTTTGCGAAAATACTGCTATCGATATGAGCAGGGTTAATGATGTTAATATAATCTTCTGCATGAGTTTGTTGTTTATAGGGCAAATTTAATGGAATTTTATGATTTTCTGTTCCAAACCTTCGTTATAGATATCTTCTTCTAGCTGTTTTATAAATTCAAATCGCTTTTTATTAAGTAATATGGATTTGATTTTGTCGGTCGAGTACTCCAATGGCTCTATGTCATCGGCATATAGTGCCTCTTTAATTGCCAGAAAGTAGTAATTTTTCTCATCCTCTGTTTCGTATTGTTTCTGATACTTAAGCACGCTCACCTCCGATTTTATGGGCGATGGCAATTGAGCATTGATGGATGATAGTGATATCCATTTGTCAAGAAAATCGTCGCTTGCAACGCCATATTGAAGCATGTATGCCTTGGCGTTAATGATGTCGTCGCCATCCCGAAGGCGTAACCATTTTTTGAAATCATCGAGTTTGGGTGCCGATTTGGGTATTACTGCCAACAGCCCTTTTGCAAGGTTCTCTTTGAGCACAAAGTTCTCTTTCATCTCTTCATAATACTCCCTTATCTCGCTATCGGTAATCATTGGAGCATATTTCTGCTCAAGCAGTTTTTGCTGATAAAGTGTTACAAGTAGTGACTGCCTGTATTGCTCAATCAGTTTTTCTATGTTTTGCTCCTCTTTAGTGAGGTTAAGAAGTGCTTTGTTGAGCATCAACTCCGAGTTAATCCATCTTTTTATGTAGTCGTCGGCTATCATAGCACTGTCGGCCAATGATGAGTTGGCAGGTATGGAGGCTGCCAGTTCATGTTCAGTCAGGGTTTTATCGCCAACGGTTACCAGTGGTCGGTCGAAATCGGCACCGCCCCTGTTGCAGCTGCTACCTGCAAGTAACAATGCAATGCAATAGCCTGTTATTATATATTTATTCATCTATCTATCTTTCCTGTTTATCTATTACAAATTTAGTGTTTTATGTTGAATTTACCGTAGGTAAAATTAGTTAACACTACTTTACTGCTTTTCTATTTATAGTAGGCCTGTATTTTAAGTGAAGCTCTTTAAGCCACTCTTTTTCTAAATAGTTCTGATAATCAGATGTTATTGTGCCTTTTATCCTCTCAAACTCAATGGGTTCACCATACTTAAATTCTCCATAAAGCACAATGTTGTGTAATATTTCAGATTGACGTGGCCACACTTTTGCATCTATTTGAGAATCTTCGCCTTTGGTGTAGCTGCCACTCTCAATTCTCCAGCCTTTTTTCTCACCTTTATCAATATCTTTTTCTGATATTTTTACTCCATTCTTCAGTTTTAAATTTAGTGCCGATGCCTCTTTGGCTGTGTTGGTTTCAATAATAAGGCCTGTAAATATTTGTGAAGATGAGTATCGATTTATATTTTCAATGTAGAAATTTTTTAGCTCCAATGTGTCGGCTGATGCTTTGTTCCATATCTTTTGCTGACTAATTTCAAACACCAGTAATCCGTCATGATACTCCTGAATGAGATATCGGAAATCGGGATATTTTTCTTTTAGTTTCCCTTTTTCATAATCCAGGAGTTGTGATTCGATAAATTTTTCAAGATTTAGTCTCAGTGAGGCTTCTTCTTTAGATGTTTGTAATGAATTTATTCCTTTCAGATACTCTACGAATGTTGCTGGTTCTATTTTTTTATCGGCAAAGGATAGTAGATTACCTTTCAAGTTCTTCGAATTATGAATTATTATCGAGTCGTTTTCTTCTGTTTTTATTATTTCTGATAAGGCTGTAAGTATTTCATTTTCAACTTTAAAGCTGTACTCTTTTTTGAGTTTTTCAACCAATGTTTTTACCCCAGCCTGTGCCCGTTCATCATAAGTGATGCGCTCCTTAATGTTGTCACGCTCATCATCGATGGAACCAATGGGTTTATAATCAATTCTTTTGGCAATATGCCAGCCAAATGGAGTGCGGAATGGTGTGGTCATCTCGCCATTCTCTCTTAGTGCGAATGCTTCGTCGGAAAATTGCTCAATCATACGGCCTCGTGAGAACCAGGGTAGCTCGCCGTCGTTCATTGCGCTCTGTCCATCATCAGAATAAAGTCGTGCCATCTCGGCAAAGTCTGCTCCATTTACTATTAATGAATATATTGAATCTATGGATTGTTTCGCCTCGTCAAACTGCTGCTGTGTAGCTCGAGGAGGTGTCATTTTCATTATGTGGGCCACAAGAATCTCTCCCGCAGCCGGGCGTTTGTCGTGAACTTTTATGATATGATATCCGTATGATGTTTTCACGATATCAGAAATATGCCCTGGTGCAGTTTTGTAGGCGGCAGTTTCGAAGGGATACACCATTTGGAATGCTGTAAACCAGCCAAGTGCCCCCGAGTTGTTGCTCACCGATGGGTCTTCAGAATATTTAAGGGCTGTTTTGGCAAAGTCGGCACCGTTTTCCAACTCCTTTTTTGCCTCATTTATTTTATTCCATGCCTT
>CAZWOA010000064.1:12529-19201 GCA_964635545.1 uncultured Marinilabiliaceae bacterium | reverse complement strand
ATAGCTGATAGCTAATAGCTAACAGCTGATAGCCTTTAGCCAACAACCAATCTCCATTCCCCCTAATCCAACTCATAGCCGGCACGGCACGTTAGGCACTCCAGTGCATAGGCATCGTACTCATCAAAGGCGGGACCGGGCTTGAGGTTGTAGGTAATTATTCGGTCGATGCGCACCTTATTGCCATCATTAAATGTGAAAAAGTACTCAAAACCGTCATCGCTCTTCAATCCTGCAGCTTTACCTGAAACCTCTTTCAATTCGGCCCCTTCACCAAAATATATTACTCTGGTTTCATTATTGTTCTTCTCAGCCTCCAAGTACTCCATCACAGTGGAGTCAACGGGCATATAACTTGTTGCTTCCATCACCGTTGTTTATTTATAAAACAAAAGACGACAGAAATAGTTCGTTATAAGATTTGAACCAACATGATATTACCTGCAACTATTAAAATCTATCTTTATATTTCAGATAGAACTCTTTGGCACCAATTTCAGGTTTTGAATCTTTATCCACCAATGTCATTAGCTCATAAAGCTCATCCTCAGTAAGTTTTAGATCTTTAAGAAAGGAATTTATTATAGGCTGGTCGGCAGCAAATCCCTTACGGGTAACGATACGTATCTCATCGGTAGGATAAATATTTTTAGGATCTTCGAGAGTTTTAAGATCGAAATTAGCCCACATAAAGTGAGGTTTCCAACCTGTAATTACTATCCACTCATTATTACGGGTAGCTTTTTTTAGTGCCGTTATCATCGATGTTTCTGATGATGACACCTGATTAAAATCGAGATTATAACTCTGTATGGCCGCCTCGGTATTGGCATGAATACCTGCTCCGGTGCCAATTCCAAAAATCTTGGACTGGAACTTATATTTATTGGCGTTCAACTCCTCTATTGAGTTGATATCCACATAAGAAGGCACCACAAGTCCGGTTGTTCCATTACCAAATATTGCTCCTGCCACATCAAGTTTATCGCCATACTGTTCCCAATATTTCTGATGTGTATATGGCAGCCATGCATCAAGGCAAAAATCGGCATCACCACGTGATAGTGAGGCATATATGGGACCCGGCTCCAACCTTTTAATCTCTATATTGAGTCCCTTCTCTTCCAAAGCTATTTTGGCAAGATGAGTGAGTGCAATTCCTTCGGCCCAATTAGGGTAAACAATTAGTGCATCACGCTTCACCTTATTACATCCGGTGAAACCACCTACTGTAACAGTAAACATAACAGCTATAAAAAGATAAAAAATTCTATTTCTAAGTTTCATATTTTCCACAATTTAGTTAACAATTACTATCCGAGTAATCACGGTATTTAATTTGCATCGATTTGACCTAGTTTGGTGATTGACTGAGTCATACGGTCGAGAATAATTGCAAGTATCACGATGCAGATACCCGCTTCAAAACCCAGAGCCACATCAGCCTGTTGAATACCAGCATAGACACTTTCGCCCAATCCGCCGGCACCCACCATAGATGCTATAACCACCATTGAAAGCGCCAACATAATAACCTGATTCACACCTGCCAAGATTGTTGGCATAGCAAGTGGAATCTGCACTTTAAAGAGAGTTTGACTCCCCGTGCAACCAAAAGCAATTGATGCCTCCACCACTTCCGACGGTACATTGCGAATGCCCAAAGTTGTCATTCTAACTGCCGGTGGGAGAGCAAATATCACAGTGGCAATTACGCCCGGCACATTTCCCACCGAGAAGAAAAGAATGGCTGGAATAAGATAGACGAAAGCGGGCATAGTCTGCATAAAATCGAGCAAAGGCCTCACAAAAGCATATACCACATTGTTGCGCGCACACCATATACCAATGGGAATACCCACAATCAGAATAAGCATTGTTGACACTATTACCAGCACAAAAGTATCCATGGTCTCTTCCCAAAACCCTATCAGATATATAAATGTAAGGCCTAAAACACTGAAGAGCGCAAGTCCAAGTTTATCGTTAAAGTTCTTTCGAGTTATGACTATATTCCTTACACTTTGATTCTTAACAAAGAAACCTGCAACACCAAAAAGAGCTGCAACAATATAAAATGGCACCATATTGATACCTGTTTGAAGAGTATCAACAAAGCTATCTATCACAACTGTGATCTGCTTAAAGAAAGGTTCGGCAGCATAAGATAGCCAATCTACAAACTGCTCTATATATTTTCCTATATCGAATAATTTCATCTCAATTATCTGTTTTTATTCTACTCAATAATCTTATTTATTAACTGTGTTGTGCATTCTCAATTATGTTCTGCACTTCATCATCACCATAGCCGGTTACCATTGACACCACATCGGAGTGGCGCACATACCCTATGGGTGAATCGTTATCATCGACCACTACAACAGGGAAATCCTGTTTGATAAACAGCGGCAACATATCAGATATTGAGTGGTCGCCACACACCTTTGGCACATCAATTATAATCGACTCTATACCGGTCTCTCTCCTCTCAAGTTTACGCTCCACATCACGTTTTCGCACCAGCCCTCGGTAGGTCATATCGGGATTCATCACCGGGAGAATCCTAATTGTATGCTGTTTCATAAGGCGCAGCGCAGAGTTTAATCCTTGCTTGCCCAGCTTTATGCGAGCCTTAAATGGTTCGAGCATTGTGGATGCAGTAATAATTTTCGACTTATCGATATTTCCAATAAAGGCCTCCACATACTCATCGGCCGGATTCATAAGAATATCCTCCGATGTTCCTTGCTGCACAATTACGCCATCCTTCATTATGGCAATGGTATTACCCAACTTTAGTGCCTCATCAAGGTCGTGGGTAATAAATATGATGGTTTTCTTGAGTTTTAGCTGTAGCGACAACAGGTCATCCTGCATTTGTGCTCTAATAAGCGGATCGAGTGCGCTAAACGCCTCATCCATCAACAACACATGCGAATCGTTGGCAATGGCGCGCGCAAGACCTACACGCTGCTGCATACCGCCACTAAGCTGGTGTGGGTATGATGTCTCGTAGCCCGACAGCCCCACCATCTTAATCACCTCACGTGCCTTCTCGAAGCGGGTCTCCTTATCCACATCCTTGATTTCCAATCCGAATGCCACATTTTCGATGATTGTGCGGTGTGGCAACAACCCGAAATTTTGAAACACCATACCCACTTTTTCACGTCGCAAGTGAAGCAACCTATCCTTAGTCATTTTGGTAACATCCTCACCATCAACAACTACCTGCCCCGACGTTGGTATATTAAGAAGATTGAAGCATCGAAGAAGCGATGACTTGCCACTGCCAGACAATCCCATAATCACAAATATTTCACCCTCCTTAATGGAGAGATTTACATCATTAACAGCCACAGTGCTCTTGGTCTGTTTAAGAATCTCATTTTTACTACGCCCGGCTTTTAGCATTCTTAGGGCTTGCCGCCTCGCCGCACCAAATATCAAAAAAAGGTTCTTCACCTCTATCTTATTCATTACTAATTGTTTATTATATATTTTTTCAAAAATAATATCCCACATTTATATTCAAACGACTATTCCATCGTGCCTCATCATGCCCTACGCCAAGGCCTGTACCATAATTATTGGTAAAGGAGGGGTTATTTTTACCCCATGCGTAATCAACATAAGTGAATATGGATCCGGAAACTAACAGCAATCCGGGAATTAAATGGTGACAGGAGTGAAAGTTACTATTGCTCTTGACTGCAACAGAGTAATCCACATACGGCTGAACCGATTTCAGCCACGGCTTATTGACATTGAAAGTGTGTGCCACACCTGCTACGTAGAGCATTCCACGTGCTGCAATATCATATTCGGCACCATAGGCACCCATCGACACAACATCAAGCTTACGACCATCATCGGCAGTGGCATTATATTCATAACCAACCACTTCACCTTTAAAATTCCAGTTACCTAAATTAGCATCGGCATGGGCAGCCCACGAAAAACCCCAGTTATGCTTATTTAACACAGAGTTGTATATGCCACCCATCTGCAACGAGCCACCCAACTCTACAGAAGGCACCGGATAGTAGCATAGACGGGCATTAAACTGATTCAGTTCACGTATGGAGGCTTCCACCTCATCACCATCTACCCACCCCACAGTGGGGATAATGGCAAATGAGTATCTACCCAGCCCAACACTGTTATCAGCCTCATCGGAAGTGATTGTACCCTTGGGAGCCGCCTGACGGAAATAGGCAATATCAAATTTAAACTTACTTGCAGAGTGTGTAAACCCTACTCCACTACTATAGGTATCTTCAAAACCGAGGTAATATGGCAGCTGCAACCACCATGAATGCGATGCAAAGCCGGATATTCCGAAGGGCTTTTGAAAAACCCCAAGTTTACCATACCATTTTTCGCCTATGGACCTTCCGATATATCCATGATGGATAAAATGTGATTTCGACTCGGGATAAAATCTATATTGCAGGCTGATATCGAAGCCTTTTATCGTCCCATCAACACCCAGAAACCATGTGTCAAGTTTAAAATATGTATCCTGCTCATTATTACTGCTCTCGTAGTTTTGTGTAGCAGCATTAAACCTTAGTGCGCCACCTATTTTTATACTGTCTTTGACCTCTTCTCTACTTGCATATACCGTAAGGCTAAAGGTTGCCAATACGATAAATGCTACTAATTTTCTAACCCTTAAAATAATCATCAGTAATATATGTTATGTAAATTCATTTACGCACAACATAGACTTCTCCATTGGCGGAGAAGTTAGCATAGCGCAAATTGTATAATAAAAAAACACGCTTACATACACTAACATAACAGTCGAACACGGGCAAACATTACCTGATAAAAAAACCCGCTGTGTTATGCAGAATAAATATGTGACGAGCTAAAAACATCAAAAAGGGATGTAAAAACAAAAAATCAGCTCAAAAACGCAGTAAAAATGAATGATTCCTTAACAATCATTCCAACACAAGCTACAAATATACAAAAAACAAAGAGATAAAGCAAAACATTTTCACACTAGCAGCACTTTTTGCTGCCAATTCTTTTGTTAATGAAGCTTTTTCACAATGTGCATTGCCTAACCTAATTGATAGCTAATTATCAAACGCAAACCCCATCCTACTCCAAATCATCACTCACCTGCATACCTTCGTTAGCAATAATCTCGGCCATCTCATCTTCAAAGAAGAACTTCTCTTCACCAAAAGCAGGTTCCAAATCATCATACCATGTTGCTTGAGGATTATATTTAGCAAAAAAAGGACGTGCCACCCAATGAGCACCCCTACCCTGCAAGAAACGTAGCACGAACACCTTCTCACCGGCTACATCGGCCACTCCTGCAATATGTATTTTCCCGGGATTTGCACTCATGCTTGGTCCACGCACAGTGCGGCATACACCACTAACTTTTTGATATGCTTCGCGAAAAATATTCCAGCACTTCTCCAGTGGCAGCTCAAAGTATGCTTTTGCTCCTGTATCGCGTTCCACAAACATATAATACGGAATACAGTTAAGGTTAACCTGGCGGCGCCACATCTCGGCCCACACATCAGCAGAGTCGTTAATGTGCTTAAGCAGAGGCGATTGGGTGCGAATTTGACAACCTATATTATGAAGACGATTAATAGCAGCCTCCACAACGGGAGTAGATAACTCTACAGGATGGTTAAAATGGGCCATTATAGAGAGATTAATTCCTTTATTTACAACTTTGGCAAATAACCTCAACAGCTCATTGGTATCATTATCAGTAAGATATCTATAGGGCCAATAGGCAAGTGATTTTGTCCCAATTCTGATGGTTTGAATATGCTCAAGGCCAGGCTCCAGCAGCGGCTCTATATATCGGGCAAGTATAGCTGCCGACATAGTCATAGGGTCACCACCGGTAAAAAGTACATCAGTAACCTCTTTATGCTCCTTTAGGTAGGCAACCAGCAGGTCGGCCTCTTTCATAGCAAACTTCAGTTCGGAGATACCTGCAAACTGAGGCCATCGGAAGCAAAAAGTACAGAAAGCATGACAAGTTTGCCCCTGACTAGGGAAAAACAGCACTGTTTGATCATATTTATGCTGAATGCCATGCAGGTACTCACCCTGATAGAAAGGTATGTTATGGCTCTGCCCACTGGGATTAGGGTTTAATTGGTGCTGAATCTCTTGAACAAGTTGTTTTTTAGTTATATCATCCCATTTCTCATTATCAGCTTTCACCAACATCGCATAATGGTGAGGGTCGAGCATCTCTTTTCGAGGAAAATTTAAAATAAAAACCGGGTCATTCTCTAAATTAGCCCAATCGATAAGGTAGTTAACCACATAATTATTGGTTTTAAAGGGCAAAACAGATGCGGTAAGTTCGATCTCCTTTTTAAGAGCATCAGGAATCAATTTAAAATGTGGCATTAAGTGCCATGAATGGAGGGTGTAAGATTGATATTTCATCAAATAAAAAAATAAATTGCCGGAACAGAAAAAGGAAGTAAGCAATCGAAACTCCGGCTAAGGTTAATAAACGAATTGTTAAAGATAGTAATCAAAGAAGGAGTGTCAAAATTTTATCTTAATTAATTTCAATATTTTTCACAAAACACAAAAAGACACGCATCACATAACACTGAGCTACTGAAAGATACACAACTTTGTCTCAATTTATGGCGAAAAAAT
>CAZWOA010000064.1:0-12429 GCA_964635545.1 uncultured Marinilabiliaceae bacterium | reverse complement strand
GCTGTGGTGCAAACAATACCACGGGCTGAAGCCCGTGGTAATTGAAAGCTATTGCAGTTATAGTCCTCCGTTACTTGTCTCTTAAAATTAAGAGGTTGTAACTTAGAAAACCAGACGTATAGTGCTGCTGCGATTACATTACACAATCATCAACCTTTCTGTTTCAATCCAAAACCGGCATCAATTTTCAGGAATTTAATAAGAACCATACCCGGTATAGAACATATCATTGCGTAGATGAAGAAATTCTCGTAGCCGAGTAAATCTTTCACATAGCCCGATATCATTCCCGGCACCATCATGCCAATGGCCATCAATGAGGTACCAATGGCAAACTCAGCGGTTTTGTACTTGCTTTCGCCCACATAATGAAGCATATATAGCATATAGGAGGTGAAACCAAATCCGTAGCCGAACTGCTCAATGCCCAACCCCAAATAGATAAACGGATTACCCGGCATAGGCTGATAATGAGCCAGAAGCACATACACCACATTGGCCGAGTTCATAAGAATAACCATATACCAAATCACCCGTTTCAATCCGAAACGAGATGCAAAAATGCCGCCCAGAATACCACCCAGGGTAAGGCTAAGCATTCCCACAGTGCCATACACGAGTCCATACTGGGCTGCCGAGAGGCCTATACCTCCTGCAGTGCGTGAATCGACAAGAAATGGAGTAGCAATCTTCACCAACTGCGCCTCACCAAAACGGAAAAGCAGAAAGAAGAGCACCGATGCCACCACTCCAGGCTTACCGAAAAATGACTTAAACACATCAATATAAATTGAAAAATCAACCTTGGAACGGGTAGTATTATCAGAAGGCACAGGTAGCATAAACCTGTGATACATAGCTATAAAGAACAGCAACACCCCAAGTATGCCCAACGAAAAAGTCCAGCTGAGGGCAATGTTACCTGCCGAGACGGTGAACAGTGCACTCACATTATCTTTTACATTATGGTTGATGCGAACCGGCACCGCAACCGGCACATTCCAGTTTTCGGATGTAAACTCAAGCCTTCCGGTGAAATGCTTAGGAAAATCGATATCTTTTGTACCCTCTTTCCGCATCAGGTTTGCCACAATCACCTCACCCTCATCGGGTGCGCCCGATAAAGAGACATACACCAGCACCGAGTCGGAGCCACCCTCTTCATAGAAGGGCATTTGAAGTTTTGTTGATGATATCACAAGACTAAGATTCTCACCATCAACAAGTTGAGAATGTTTGGCATCTACATTTTGATTCACTAACGCACCGGGCGCAACAGCCTCTACCTCAAAGTTTACAGGTTCCAGGCCGGTATTCTCCTGAATAAGCCCCGCCATAACGGGCAGGATACCCAGTGCCGAAAGCATTGCAAAACGGTAAAACGTGCTTCGGATACCCACAAAAAACGACTGCTGATGTTGGTCGAGGGCAAGCATATAGAAACCATCGGCTGCAATATCATGACTGGCCGACGAGATGGCTATTATGCCAAACAGCACCAATGATAATGGGTAGAAAAACGGCAACTGCATAACAAACCCCACCACCAGAAACGCCACAGCAAGTAGCAGTTGCGTTACCAACACCCATTGCCGCTTGGTTGACACCACCTCGATATATGGACTCCACAGCGGCTTAATGGCCCACGGCAGGTATAATATGCTGGTCCAGAAAGCAAAAGAGGCCACCGATATACCCATAGTTTTGTATATCAGCCCCGAAGTAATCATCACAATGCTGTATGGCACCCCTTGAAAGAAGTAGAGCGTTGGTATCCAGCTCCACGGATTTTTACCTTTTGATAATTTATTATCAGACATTACCCAACATTTTATTTGGATTAATACTTACGTTCCAGCGATGCACCACGGAAATAGTGCATCAATATAGATTTATAATCATACCCGCTTGCCCCCATCATTGCGGCACCTATCTGGCATAAACCCACGCCATGCCCCCAGCCGGCACCTGTAAGTTTGAAGGTAACAATGCCATCCTCCTCTACCCTATCAACCACAAATGCCGAACTATACAGATGACTCTCGGACAGCGCCTTACGTATCTCAAGCTCTTTACCTATCACCATCGTGCGTTTTGTGCCGATGATGCGCAACTTTATAAGCCTCGACGACTCGCCCCTCTCAACCGGCTCAAGGTCGGTAACCGTGCCGAAATCAATTCCGGTGCGCCTTTTCACCAAATCGCTCAATTCCTGTTGAGTATATTTAACACTCCATCGATAGAAATCGTTTGTCTCTTGGTCATAATCATTAAGCACCTGGCTAAGCACTTTTTTATCGTTAGTGTTGCAAAATGCCTTCGGATTACCTAAAATCCACTTTTGGGCACTCTCCTCATTGGTTAGGTTGAGCTTGAATCCTTCGGGGTTTTCACTATAATCGACCACTTTTTGCAAATATGGGTGATTCAACGGCTCCCAGCAATTCTCAAACAGCTCCGACACGCCGCCGCAACATTTGGAGAAGCGGGCATCGCAAATCGAATCATCATACATCAGCAACTCGCCGCGTGTAGAGTTAACTGCCTCGGTAACTGCCTCTGTTGATGCACGCGTAATGCCCTGATAACGCTGGCAATGATCATCGGCACACACATCGAAATGCTGATGGTCCTCACGGTCATACCACTTAATGCGCGACCGGTCATCTTCGAACAGCGATTGATAACTCTTATCTATAAGCGATTTAGTTTTCTGAATTTGAGCAAGCAGCCAACTGCGCGAAATCACAGCATGAGCCTTCAGCAACTCCATGGATGAAGTAGCACTCATCTCCGATGAAATAACGCTTATAAGGTAATCTTCAACAGGCAAAATATTTATTCCATGGATTTTACCATTATCGGCAAGCAGCTTCAAGCCGCCTTTAAATCGCTGATCTTCATCCCGTTGCCAATGGAAGTTGATTCCAATTGTTACATCATGAAGGGTAAAACTCCCATTATCAACATCTTGAGGCGATAGTTGAACACCATTTTCACAGTGAATCACCCTATCACCATTTATTAATGCTAAGCCGTCACCATCAATCTGCGCACTCCACGTGCCATCTATCACCTCACCATTGGAAACCATAATATATGGCGAATGAAAAGTTACTTTAACGGTTGGTTTTTCTAATATTCCTATGCTGATATAAGGTATTTCCATCATCTATAATTCTATATGTTACAAATTATTGGTCAATTTATCGGCCTCTTGCTGCGAAAGGCACACCTGGCTAAATATGGACTGAACATCCGAAGCGGTTATCTTTTCAAAATCCTCTACACGGGGCGTAATAAGCACTCCACCCATATCCACCGAGGCCGGACTGAGCAAAATCTGCTTGTCGCCCTCCTCAAAAAACTGCCATGGACGGTGAAGTTTCCTCGGGAAGAGATGCATAACATAAATACCATCTTCATAGTAGGAAAGTATATTAAGCATCGGCTCCACCTCATTGGGCTGTAAGTTCCTCAGTGACTGCCAAATAGATTCAAAACAAGATTCCATGCCGGCTACCGAACCGCCTTCGAGAGTTATTACACCCCTCAGATAGTTTTTCCAGCCATAAATAGTTACATCATCGCGTTGCTTTATCTTGTAGCACAGCTTCTTAGACTCAAAATCGGCCTCAATGGGCAGAAAGACACGATTGCCCGCCTGAAAATGAAAATGGTCGGGGGCTGATGCGCCACATTTGGGACCGTTGTAGAATAGCACAAAGCCGTAAAGCTCCTTTGACAGAGTAAGCATATCGCCTGCCGAACCATGTATAAGTTGGTCGGTATGAGCAACTTTTGGAATTGTTAAATGCCTTGTGAAAATAGGGAAAGGATTTACCAGCACAGTATAATCATCACCATAACCCACCCCTTTTTGCTGTGGCGGAAGATTGGCAGCACACAGGAAACACGGCCGTGCCTCAATTGATTTTGCATCAACTTTAGCTGCAGATGAGCGAATACGTTCAGGATTATACTGAACCAAAACCTCAAAACCATCGAAAGGGATAGTGCGCATAACCACCGAGGCCAAACCGGCATAATTTCGGGCAGCCAAGTCCCACTGCGAGACCTGACTCTCTATTAAATGGTCGGTCAACTGTTGCAAACTCATGTCAATGCCCACTTCAATCGATTTTCTGTCCTGATTTCACATATTTCAATCTCGCCCACAACTCTAAAGTACGTATTTTATCCTTATAGAAATTGTGGCCATTCATTTTATTCACATCCAGCGATGCATCAGAGTTATCCTCCCAGCGGCGGCACAGGTAAAGCGGCTCATATATACGCCCTATCTGGTAATAACGACTGATATTGAGTCCCAGGGCATAATCCTCGCCATAGCTCACGTTGGGCACCTGTATATCGCGCAACACAGGCGTATAGAACGCCCTTGGAGCGCCTAAACCGTTGATGCGAAGAGCATTATTACGGCCATTATCGGGTGTCCACTCCTTATGGTCGATAAGTCCCGGCGGAATCTCCTCAAGCTTAAAGTTCACCATCTGATAGGAACCAACCACCATAGCGCAGCTCTGCTCATAGAAGGCATCCACAATACGCTGAACCACATTATTATCGATATATAAATCATCACTATCGAGCTGAATGGCAAACTTACCGCAGTAACTGCTGTTAACACCCACATTCCAGCATCCGCCTATGCCAAGATCCTCTCTTTCAGGGATAATATGAACCACCCTCGGGTCATTTTTTGCATAATCGGCAATTATTTCTGATGTGCCGTCATTGCTATAGTTATCCACCACAATAAGATTGAACGGGAATTTTGTCTCCTGCATAAGCACCGAACTCACTGCGTCCTTTATGGTTTTAACCCTGTTTTTCACAGGAATTATCACCGATGCCTCCATTTTAAAGTCACCCTTTTCAAAAGCAACAGCCTTAAACTTAGGCTCCAACCAAGCATTAATCGCCTTAAGGTGTGCGGTGCAAGCCCTCTCCATCTCTATCTGTACGGCACGGTTGCGCGGGTCAACATAATCGAACATCTTTTCGCCTGAGCGGCGGGTATCCAGCTCCTCTTCCACATACAACAACTCCGGAAGTCGCACAAAACGAGCCTTCTGCGATACCTTTAACCGCAAGTCGTAAAGGGCTGCAAACTCATAATCAACATCCATCAATGCCACAGCATTTTTAAATAACATGGCATTGTAAAGCATCAACGATCCGAAGTTAAAATCGTCGCGCAAGCTGCCATCCTGATACTCAATTACGGGATGGGCATTAAGTTTTCCATCCTTACGCTCCCAATAATCACTGTAAACCATGCCGGCATCAGCCTCATCCATCGACTTCACCATGCGATGAAAGGCATTCTGACCCAGTTTCATGCCTTGTTGCTTAGTATAAACAGCCACATAATCGGTATCAACAATCTTCGCAGCCGCTTTCAGCACCTTAGTATTGGCAAGTGATGCGCCCTTGAGCCACTCAATGCCGGGCTGATTAATGCCGGGGTCATCATTGGATAGCAGCACAATTCTATTTACAAATCCACTCTCCTTCAACGACTCGATGGTAACCATTGAATCTTCAACAGAACTAAACGGAATAAAACAAGTTATTTTCATGTATTTTACTGATTTAATTAGCTATATTTCAATTTATTAATAACGATTAAAAGAAATCATTGCACTATTTTCACCCCCCGCCCCCTGAAGGGGGTGTAATCGACAATCCGATAAATCAGATTGTAACAGAAGTACCCTTTAGGGGATTTAGGGGTAGAACAATCAATGTACAACATTCTTTCAATTTATTTACCACTCACCTAATATCAAAAAAACCAATCACATTTTTCATTATCTCTGAGGCATCATCCTCATCCACAATCGTCTCAAACGGAACTCCTAGAACAACCACACCATAACTTCCCTTCCAGGCAACGCCTGCACTCACGTTATTATCACCATATCTAAAAATGGTATTCCCACTTTTATCGGCTGGCTCAATTCCATCGGGCGATTCCACACAATATATCACATCATTGGGCAGATTGCTATAGCTGTAATTACCAGCAAAACCACTTACCGCGCCTTTAAATACTCCTTTGGATGATGCGTGATTGGTGCGCCACTTGAAATGTAGCACACGAGCAGCAAAGTCAATGGCTGCACTGTCATTTTCAAGTACGAGGTCGGTACCCACATAGGCCCCCGACAGCAGAATATTCTTTCCTGATGATGCCGCTTCTCCAATTTTAGACATGAAAGAAGGTGTGTAAATCTTAAAATCAACCTTCGATTTATCATATTGCTGAGGTGTGGTTTTCTGCTCGCCAAGTATCACATCCACCATTTTATATTCTGAAATATCAAAACCCGGCTGCTCAAAAGCCTCATCACTCGCTGAAGCAAACGACCATCCGTTGGCCATCAATGCCTTACCATGAGTGTATGCATAGTCGAAAGTATTGCCGGCAATCACCGTTCCCTCCATATCGGCATTAGATGCGCCCCACCCGGGGCTGTCATCATCGAGCCACTGGCTGTTACGGTTAAAATCATACTGATTGCCCACATACGAAAAATCGTCTTTATAGGGCACTCCAGCATCCTCCCACCATGCCAATCCTGCAAAATCATCCTTATCAACAAACGAAGGTGCACATATCCTATCGAATTTATTAACCACCAATGCTCGTGGCGCATTGCCTGATGCTATTCCGGCAGCAAGTATCTCGGACGGGAAACTCTCACCACCGTCGTTTATGGCAGTAACCTTAAAGCTATATATTTTTCCGGTTTCAAGCTTAACATTACAAAAGTTGTCATACACCACCACGCCATTATCAAATCCGCCATCATCTATCCTTGTGTAAACCTTATATGAGTGCGGCATAGCACCTGGTTCAAGTGGATCGGGCACAGCTTGCCAGCTAAGCTTCACCTCATCAGTTGATGAGCATTGAACAGCTAACTGGTTGATGGGAAGCGGCTGAACAACAGGGTTAAAGCCATGATTATCGGCCATAAACCTAAGAATACCTTTATATATTGCACGACTCACATCGAACCTAAACCGAGGGTCGAGACCATATTTCATATCACCCATGTTTTGATGCGACAGAAGCTCCAGCAGCATAGTTGGCACATCTGGTCGCCACGCCTCCGAATATTGCCTGTCCCACAATCCGCGACGCACCCAATCGGGATTATAAAGTGACCGCACATCATTAATAATCTGTGATTGAACAACATCAGCCAAATCGCGACTAGACATTTTTGAACGGCCATTACTAAATGTGCCACTATTACGCACAGTGCTAAATATTGCCAGAGTTCCAATCACCGAGTCATTGGGCGTGGTGCCGGCATCGGTGTGAAAAGCAAAAGCCATATCCACGGGTATATTTAACCCTCCATTAGGCGATTGCGAAGCCCCCATCAAATAGTTAACCCACTCTCCCCTACTCATATAATCATCATTATAGTCGTTGGAGTTTTTGTTAAGATTATAAACAGCCTCAGGTGCACCGGCATATTGAAGATAATAACGTGCTCCCTCAGTAAACCTGGCTCTACCACTGGTTTGCCAGTTATTAACAGCAACTACACCACTCCTAACATACTGATTATCAACACCTCTATCACTCACCGACGTTTTTTTGGCAGTTACCACCGCAGGTAAAGTGCGCGCCACATTGCCCATGCCACCACCAAAGCGAACAGCATCGGCAGCTACATTACTACCGGCAGAGGCTCTAAGAATTACAGCTCCCTTATCAACATTCTTTCCTGCATCAAACTGAAAACGACCAAGATAAACCCAAGTTGCAGCACTCATGCTTTGGTCAATTTCGAAGGTTGTAACACCACCAAGGTGTACAACATCATACATAACTTTCTGGTTATTAGTTTGGTAGGGAAATGACACATACACAGCATACTCACCTCGCTTATTGAAATGGGGTAAATAGGTAAAAACAGCATCATCTGAAGTAGCTACTCCAGCCAGCGAACTACCTGATTTAAAGGGATTAACACCGGTAAATATTGTATCTTGCAATAGAAACCCTTTTGCTTTGGGTGATGAAATATTTATAGAACCTACTATAAATTCAGATTCTGGCGTTGACCTATCATTATCAACCACAACCTCCTCATTTTGCACATCCCTCTCACGCGGAACAAAAACCGAAGCACCGGCATTCTCAAGCATCGGCACCAGGAAAGGAATAACATAGCTCATAGTTCCCAAATCCTCCACATAACCGAAAAGGCGCGTACGCTGCCACTCCCATCTATCGAGCGACGACTCGTAATACCAGCCGTGACTATGCCAAAGAGCTATATTTTTATTGAGCAGCCCGTTGGAAGGCTTTACACCGTCAACTCTTGAAACTACTGTTTTATGTGATTTCGCTTTTGCCACCCTACCTGCATCGGTATTAATGGAATTTCGATATAAATTGGGTATCAATGTTTGAATTGGCTTCTTGTCAGAAAATATTGTAACCGAATACTTATGATATTTAGTACCCAAAGAGTCCTTTACATCAGCATAAAGAGACTCAATAAACCACTCTCGCATAGGGATATAACTAAGTGGCGTAGAGAAATAGAGATTGATATTTTTCTTCTTCACCGAAACCGAATCAACAGATATGGCTCCGAGATGGGAGAACTCCTTATATATGGGCTTGAAAGATGACAGTTTGGCGGCAACATCGGCCGATGCACTATTTTTATCATATCGCTGTGAAAATATATTTGTGGTAGATATCATACATACCACCAACAAAGAAATTAACACTTTCATACTTAAAGTCATCTTCATCGGAATAGATATTTTAATTTGAAAACGCCTCATACAAACCATTAATGCAGATAATACAATAAATATAACAAATTGAAAATGTAATTATTTTCTAAAATATAAGTCAAAAATAAAAATTAAATAATAAAAATCAAAATATTTGTCATACATCTTACATCGCACTTTATTTTTTTATATATTTGCATAAGTTTGAGCTATGTATTATCATTTACCGATAAAATTAGCTTAAATAGTTAACTTTTCCAGTAGTTTTTAAAAATTGAAGTATGATTTTAATTGCAGACAGTGGTTCTACAAAGACCCAATGGGCGTTGGTTGACGAAAAAGGCAAGGTTGAAATTTTTCATACCTCAGGCATCAATCCGTTTTTTCAATCATCGGAAGACATTGAAAAAATGTTCAAAAAAGAGCGATTAAATGCTGATATTCTGAAAGTTAAATCAATATATTTCTACGGTGCAGGTTGTGCCTCGGAAGAGAAGAACAACATTGTTAAAGAGGGCTTAATCAATGTAATACATGCCGAAAACTACATCATTGGAAGTGATCTTCTGGCTGCGGCACACTCATTATGCGGCAACCAGCCTGGTGTAGCCTGCATATTGGGCACAGGTTCCAACTCATGCAATTACAATGGCAGTGAGATAGTGCAAAACATTTCGCCTCTGGGCTATATACTTGGTGATGAGGGAAGTGGCGCAGTATTGGGACGAATGTTAATATCCGACATACTTAAAAACCAGCTTTCCAAAGAGGTTACCGACCTGTTCTATGAGAAATATAACACATCAAGATTAGAAATTCAGGATAGAGTGTATAAACAGCCATTCCCCAACAGATATCTGGCACAATACACTAAGTTTTTATCAGAAAATATATCAATTCCTGAAATTGAGAATATAGTTTTGCAAGGTTTTGACAGTTTTGTTAAACGAAACCTGATGCAGTATGACAACATAACCAAAAAACCGGTTCACTTTACCGGTAGCGTAGCTTTCTATTTTAAAAATCAGCTAGCTAAAGTGATGCAAAACAATAGGTTCACATTAGGTAAAGTTGTGCAGGCTCCTATGGAAGATCTAATCAATTATCATCTAACAAAAAAATAGTGGATAGATGGATAAGAAAAAGGGCAAAATAAGCATTACCGAGGCACCTTCACTTTTCGACAACCTCGAGAGCATGAGCGTCAACGAGCTGTTGACCAACATAAATCACGAAGATGCTAAAATCCATATAGCAGTTGCGGCAGCTATTCCCCAAATAACACTTTTGGTGGAGAAGATAGTGGAAAGGATGCAGAGGGGCGGACGAATTTTCTATCTTGGTGCAGGCACAAGCGGCCGCCTGGGAGTACTGGACGCCTCGGAGCTGCCTCCCACATTTGGCGTGCCGGCCAACCTGGTGATAGGCCTTATTGCCGGTGGCGACACAGCACTTCGGCAGGCTGTGGAGTCGGCCGAGGACGATGCAAGTAAGGCGTGGGATGAACTAACGACATATCAGATTAGCGAAAACGACACCGTGATAGGGATTGCTGCATCGGGCACCACTCCTTATGTGATAGGCGGCATAATAAAAGCGCGCGAAAACGGCATACTCACAGGTTGCATCACCTGCAACCCCAACAGCCGGGTGGCACAAGTGGCCGAGATACCCATAGAAGCAATTGTGGGGCCCGAGTTTGTTACAGGCAGCACCAGGATGAAAGCAGGAACAGCCCAAAAAATGATTCTCAACATGATTACCACCTCCACGATGATAAAACTGGGAAGAGTGAAGGGTAACAAAATGGTAAACATGCAGTTAACAAACAAAAAACTGGTGGAGCGAGGTTCTAAAATGATTACCGAAGAGCTGAATCTTCCCTACGAAGAGGCTAAAACACTGTTACTCAAATATGGTTCGGTAAAGAGAGCCATTGACGAATACAACCACAGATACATTAACGATGCAGGAGCATAAAAAAACTGTCTAAAAAGTCCACGAATTCATGGAGACCAAGCGGCAAAGCCGATGAACACGAATTACACAAAACGACGTTCGGCGTAGCCAATTAACACAAATAAGACAAAACTAAAATCGTATATGCCTGATTTATATTGAAATAACATTCGTGTAAATCTGTGTAATTCGTGGATAAATTACTTTTCGGACATCCTCTTTTTTTATTTGAGAAACCTTATGGCGTAATAAACCACAGATATTATTCTTCAAGGAGTTTTTCAATTTGTTTTATAAATTCTATCGAAAGAGGATATAGTCTTGATACGGTTTCTTCGTCATAGTCATAAAAATCGTTATAATCGCCTTTATGTCTTTTCTCAAATAAATCAGTATAATGCTTTGCTAATTTCTTGTCAAATTTCTCAGTCCTAACAAAAAGTTGTCCAAATTTCTGTCTAACACCTGCATGGCTTGAAACTTCAATGCTATGCTTCACCAACAAAGCACCAACAGCATAAAAACAAGCATAATACAATCTGTTTATTGCAGTATTCCAAAACTTGTTTTCAATGTGTTTCTCAACCTCTTCAACGGTTTCTTTCGCGCGCTCTATTCGATATCTAATATAGTCCTCTGGCTTATATTCTGTCATAATAACTGTCCCTCTCTCATTACATTTCTATAGAATGGAGTAACACTATATTTTGTATTCCACTCATTATCAGTATATAACATAGGGCTGATTATTTCTCCAGTTTCAAATTCCAGATCGTATAAAGGATAAGTAATCTCTCTTTCTAAATCTGCTGAAATTTTGTCTCTGTTTAAAATAATTAATAAATCCCAGTCAGATTCACTATTCGCCGTTCCCCGAGACCTTGACCCATATAAATAAATCTTTGCTGAAGGGTCTTTACCTTTAACAATTTCCTTTATCTGTTTCAAAATGTCCTTTTCGATGTTTTTCATCAGTAAATAATTTTAAAAGTTAGGCCGGATGGAACCGTCGGAACTCGTTTCACAATCTCAAATTTACTATTTTATTTTTATTCTGTAATGATTAGAATAAAAAAAAATGACCAGAGATTATGGAGAGATTGAATTAAACAGCATAAAAAAAAGAGCCTTTCGGCTCTTTTTTATTTAAAACACTTCTGGTACACCTCAAGATTACGGCTTAGCAGCTCCACCGAATAGGCGTGTGCCTTATCGGGTTTTTCTATGTACAATTACTCTACTCCTTAATCATCTTCTCAACTTTATTGCCCGCTTTTACAAAGTAAATGCCTTTGGGCAAATGACTTATGTCGATGGTTTGACCATTTGTAAAGTAGCTGATTTCATACACTATTTTGCCTGCAAGGTTGATGAATGAAACAGTACCAAGAGGGGCTGCATCACCGGTAAGGGTAATGGTTACAGTGTTTTTAGCAGGGTTGGGGTAGATTAATATTGTTTTAGTTTCCACACTTTTTATGCCGGTTGAAAGGGTATATTGTGCAGTTACCGTTAAATCGCTCGTTACGGCAGTAAAGTCAATATCCCATCCGGTGAAAGTATAGCCCTCGCGAACTGGCTTATCAGGTTCTGTAGCATCACTGCCTTCGGCTATGGTTTGGTTGCTTAAAACAGTGCCGTCCCAATCGATGAAGGTTACGGTGTGGTATG
>CAZWOA010000063.1:0-19710 GCA_964635545.1 uncultured Marinilabiliaceae bacterium | reverse complement strand
AGAAAACGGGATAGGTACTGCGTGAGATTTTATCCGCTGATTCCGCTGATTCCGCAGATTTTTCACCATTAAGAGAGTTAAGGATTTCTTTGCGTTCTCCCGTTCTGACGGGACAAGTTCTGCGTGAGCCTTTTTTTACCACAAAGGCACAGAGGGAATGAAAAGCGATATCCGCGACGCCTGCGTGTTTCCATATAGTACTACCAATATATCACTGTTTCACAGCTTTTACAAGCCATCTACCCTCTACCATCCACCCTCTACCCTCTATCAACGACCAACGCCCCATAACCCACAACCCACAACCTTCCACCCTCTTTTGAGACTCCTCAACCCTTCTCCACTAAAACTCTTATCGCTTCATCTTTATTCACGATTTTAGTTGTTTTATCTAATTGATTTAGAATTTTCGGATGATATTTATATCTTTACTTTATAAAATTAAGGAAATATGAAAAAGATTTTTGCAATAATTTTTTCAATAACTATACTTACGGCTTGTGCTGAATTAGCTCAGGTTGGTAGTCAGTTAGGACTTAATGGACCACTAACCGAAGGCGAGGTAAACCTTGGTCTTAAAGAAGCATTAAATGTGGGTGCAAAGAACGCAGCCTCAATTTTATCGGCTAAGGATGGTTATTTTGGTGATGCTGCAGTTAAAATTCTTCTGCCTGAACAAGCTGCTGTAGTAGTTAATAATATTGGTCGTATTCCCGGTGGTGATGCGCTTATGCAAAGTGTTGTACTTAGTATTAACCGGGCTGCAGAGGATGCCGCAAAGGAAGCTGCACCTATTTTTGTTAATGCAGTTAAATCTATGAGCTTTTCAGATGCTATGGGGATACTTGCCGGAGGAAAACATGCTGCTACCGATTATTTTAATTCTAAAACTAGAGTGGAGTTAACAAAACTTTATTCTCAGAAGATTTCTGCAAGTATAGAAAAAAATATTATTGGCGATTATTCAGCTCAATCATCATGGAGTTTGCTAACTGATAAATGGAACTCTGTAGCAAAAACAACTGTAGGGCAGATAGCAGGGCTGAATCAAGTTAATGTTAATTTATCCGAGTATCTTACCAATAAGGCTTTAGATGGTTTGTTTTTGAAGTTATCTATTGAGGAAGAGAAAATTAGAACCATGCCCGAAGCTAGAGTTAATGCTCTTTTGCAACGTGTGTTTGGAAGTAAATAATGATTAACGTAATATGTAGTAATATTAACCGCATCTTATTAGCTAAGGTTGCGGTTTTTTTGTATATTTAATAAAAATTATTGCCATGTTGATAAAGATTTATCCCGATAATCCTAACCCCAAAGCTATCTCTCAAGTTGTAGATTGTTTAAGGGATGGAGGTATTGTTATTTATCCTACAGATACTATTTACGGAATTGGTTGTTCTATAGAGAGTCATTCGGCTGTTGATAGAATTATCCAAATGAAGAGAATTGATACTAGGAAAGCTCATCTTTCGTTTATTTGTAACGATTTAAGCAATATATCCGATTATACGCGTCCTATCAGCAGTACTGTGTTTAAGTTGATGAAACGTAATCTTCCGGGGCCTTTTACCTTTATACTGAATGCAAATAATAATGTGCCTCGATTATTTAAAAATAAAAAGAAGACTGTAGGAATTCGTATTCCTGATAATAGTATTATTCGTGAAATAGTGCGAGAACTTGGTGTGCCTGTTTTGTCGGCTTCGGTGCGCGATGAGGATGAAGTGATTGAGTACTCTACCGACCCCGAATTGATACACGAGAAATTTAATCATATTGCCGATATTGTTATTGATGGCGGATATGGCGACAATGAACCATCAACAGTGGTTGATTGCACCGGTGATTCGTATGAGATAGTGCGTCAAGGAAAAGGCATATTGGAGGAGTAATCTTCCTAATTGCGCCAGAATGACGGAGTGAAAAGCAATATAATGGTGAATAGCTCTAGTCGTCCCATTAACATAAGGAATGACAGGAACCATTTACCTGCATCAGATAGTGAGGCATAAGATGCCGTGGGGCCAAATATACCCATACCCGGTCCTACATTACCTAGGCTGGCAGCAACTGCGCCCACCGAGGTTTCGAGGTCGTAGCCCATGGTTGACATTATTACTGTGCTAATAGCTATCAGAAGAATGTATATAACGATGAATGCCAGTACGTTGGTGATTACCTGCTGAGATACTGACTTCCCGTTGAAACGAACAGGTATTATTGCATTGGGATGGCTTAGGCGTTTAAGTTCGTTTATACTGTTTTTTAATAAAAGAACTATGCGCACGATAGTTACACCACCACTAGTAGAGCCAGCACTACCACCAATGAACATCAGCATAAAAAGAATTACGCCTATTGATGGTATCCAAAGCTGATAATCGGCACTGTAATATCCTGTGGTTGTGAGGATTGATATTGTTTGAAATATACCATGACGAACTGCTTCTTCTGGGCTCGATACTGTATTGTTGAAATAAATGATGCCACCAATTATAAGTCCTAATATTAAAGAAAACCAGAAATAGAACCGCAACTCTTCATTTTGAGATACCTTCTTGAATCTTCCTCTGAAAAGGTGATAAGATAGCGCAAAGTTCATACCTCCAATAAACATAAACAATATCATTATATATTGAATATATGGTGAGTTGAAGTATGATATGCTGTCCTGTTTTGTTGAAAAACCACCTGTAGCCATTGTTGTGAGTGAGTGGCAGATAGAATCGAAAACCGGCATGTCGCCAATTGTGAGTAATATTGCTTGAACTACAGTGAAGGCTACATAAATACCCCATAGTCGCTTTGCAGTTTCGTGTATGCGCGGGTGAAGCTTATCGGGCATGGGGCCGGGCATTTCGGCCACGTAGAGTTGCATTGCCCCCAAGCCGAGGATAGGAAGAATTGCCATTGAGAATATTATTATTCCCATACCTCCAAGCCACTGTGTTAACGATCGCCAGAATAACAGGCCGTGCGGAAGTGTCTCAATGTCAGTGAGTATTGTGCTTCCTGTTGTAGAGAAGCCCGACATAGTCTCGAAAAAAGAATCGGTGAAGGTGGGAATTGCTCCACTTATGAAAAATGGTAGTGTGCCAAATAGTGAGAATACAATCCATACTGATGCCACAACCACATATCCGTCGCGCTTACCTACGTCTCGAGGGAATTTTCTGTTGGTAAGAGATAAAATTAAACCTGCTAGAAAGGTAATGGTTGACGATATGAAATGTGCTGGCAGGTCATACTCTTTGTAGATATATGCAACAATGCCCGAAAGTAGCATAAAACCACTCTCTACAAGCAGCATAAGGCCAGTTACGTATAGTACAAATTGTCTGTTGAGCAGCATATTAACTTTGTGATGTTTTTATGTTGTTATATATAACCCAAAGGAACGATATTTATTTGTTTCGCCAAAAGTCGGGAGAGAATAATATAAGAACCGAAAACATCTCTAATCGTCCAACCAGCATCAGAAATGAAATTACCCATTTCCCTGCATCGGGCACGCTTGCAAATGTTGTTGATGGCCCTACAGATCCTAATCCCGGGCCAGCACCGGTCATGCAACTTGCCACACCGCCCATGGCTGATGTGTAATCAAGGCCTAAGAAGGTGAGTGTTAGTGACCCGGCTGCGAAAAATATCATATATATCATAGTAAATGCCAGAACCTTATAAACTATCTCCTTGGCAATCGGTTTTCCATCCAGTTTCAGTGGTATTATAGCCATAGGGTGGGTCATCCTTTTAAATTCGAGGCGGCTATTTTTAAACATTATAAGGTGACGCATTATTTTTATACCACCGGCTGTAGAACCAACACATCCACCACTAAACATCAGAATAAATAATATGTATGTAACTGCTGGATGCCATAATGTATAGTCATCGCTACTGAAACCGGTGGTAGAAACTATGGTTGTAACCTGAAAAAGTGCTGAGCGGAAAGCTGCCTCTACATCGTAACCTTGTGTTATATATAAAGTTACCGCAATAATTATGGTGGTGATGAGTATCAAGCGGTAGTATAGTTTGAACTCACCATTGGAAAATGCTTTTTTGAAGTTGCCTTTGAAACCAAAATATATTAATGTGAAGTTGGTGGCGGCTAGAAACATAAATATTATGGTAACATACTGTATGTAGGGTGAAAAGGCACCTGCACTGGCATTGCGTGTTGAAAATCCTCCAGATGATACTGCCCCGAAGCTGTGACACACTGCATCGAATAGGTTCATGTCTCCCAGCATTAGAAGGATTATTTGAATAAATATTAGTAGAAGGTAAATACCCCAAAACATTTTGGCCGTGCGAGTGATGCGCGGGTGTAATTTGTCGTGTGTTACGCCTGTTGCTTCTGCACTATATAGCTGCATTCCACCAAAACCAAAATAGGGAAGTATGGCAACAGCAAGCACTACTACTCCCATTCCTCCTAATAGATGAGTAGTACTTCGCCACAACAATATGCCATGGGGTAGTGCTTCTACGTCGTTAATGATTGAGGCTCCCGTGGTGGTGAATCCTGATATTGTTTCGAAAAATGCGTCGGTGAAAGTAGCGGTTGCCCCACTAAGCATGTAAGGCAGAGCGCCAAAGAGCGATAGTACCACCCACACCATGGTAACCACTATGTAGCCTTCTCTTTTTATCATGTCACGACCCACATTGCGCGTTAATAGCCATGGAATGGAGCCGGCAATGAATGTTAGTGCTGCAGAAATAAGTAATGAGTCGCGGTCATATTCACCATAGCTCCATGCCACAATACCACATATAAGCATAAAAATGCTTACTACAACTAGTATTCGGCCAAATAGATTGATGATGAATTTTATGTTGAGCATATGAGTGAATTATGAAAACATCTTCTCTATTTTTGCTATGCCACTGGGCATTGCAAACACAACAACTTTATCGTAGGGCATTACTACTGTGTCGCCATCAACAATAATAGCATTTTCGCCTCTTATAATTCCTCCGATATTCACATCTTTAGGTAGGCTAACGGACCTTAATGAGCCTTTTACCACTTTTGAGCCGGGTTGAGCTACTAGTTCAAGAACTTCTGCCTCGGTTGAAGTTAGGCATTTAACATGCTGAACATGAGCTCTTAATGTGAATTTGTAAATATGTGATGCTGCAATGAGTTTTTTGTTAATCAGGGTGCCAATACCTATGTTTTCGGCAAGTGGAATATAGTCTATGTTTTCAACCTCGGCAACAGTTTTTTTAACCCCTAATTTTTTTGCTAATTGACAGGCAAGTATGTTTACCTCCGAGTTACCTGTAACAGCTACGAATGCGTCCATTTTTTGTATGCCTTCATCTTTTAACAGCTCCAGGTTACGACCGTCGCCATTTATCACAAGTGTGTTTTCAAGATTATCGGCAAGTCGGGATGCTTTTTCCTTGTCAATTTCAATAAGTTTTATATTGTAGTTATTCTCTAGTTCTAAACATACCTTTTTACCCATTCGACTTCCACCCAGAATCATTATGTTATGGATGTCGAACTCCTCTTTTCCGCAATCATCCAATACTTGTTTTATATTGTTACGTGTGGTTACAAAATATACAAGGTCGTTGTGCATAAAGGTGTGCGAACCGTGTGGTATAATTGTTTCGCTATTTCTATTTATAGCCACTGTATTATATTTTCTATCGTGCATGGTGGCTACCTCAATCAATGTTTTATCAATAATTGGTGCATTTTCGCGTAGTTTGACGGCAAGTAGCACAAGGTTGGCACCTGAAAATTCAAAAATCTGTCGTATTCCTACCTGTTTTAATGACTCAATAACCTCCATTGCACCAAGTTGCTCGGGATAAATAAGTTCATCAACGCCAAGTTGTCTGAAAAATTCAAGGTTTTCAGCAAGCAGATATTCGTGGTTGTTAACCCTGGAGACGGTCATTTTGGCACCCAGCTTTTTTGCAAGTATTGAAGCCAGAATACTCATGTCGGGATAGGGTGGAACGGCTATAAATAGGTCGGTAGAGCCCACGTTGGCATCCTTAAGATCTTCGATGGATGTCATAACGCCTACACGGGTCATTAGGTCGAAATGAGTATCAATTTGCTTTAGTTTCTCTTCGTCCTCATCCATCAAAATAACATCGTGGTTACCTTTAACAAATAGTTTTGCCAAATGTGTTCCTACTTCACCTGCTCCAGCTATAAATATTCTCATATTATTGAGTTGTAAATTTCGTTATCGAAAAAATAGATGCAAATTTACTAACTTATCGGGCTATAATTATTTAAAAGTCAATATTTATTTTTTTATTGCTTTCGATATTAACCTTTAATGCTCCGAGTTTATTTATATTCCAGCATCTTATTGTGTCATTTTTATCAATGTAATCAATCCATAACTCTCTGTATTTGCGCATAATACTGTTTGATAATACCACCGTGCCATCTTTTGCCGGTAAAACCGTTTCTGATGGATTATGGTTACCACTTATAACAACAATATCGGAAGCAGTTTCGTTTATAAATTCATCATATTCTTTCTTATAACCCGAAATTATTGCTATTTGGGTGTTGCTACATGTAATTATGGCTGGTGGTTCGACTTCCAGTGTCTTATACGTTTTAATCCCTGATTTTGTTATATAGCCTGATAAGCTATATGCTAATGCATCTTCAGTAATATCATTGGTATATATTATTGATGCAAATCCGTTATCCACTGCCGATATTGCAATTCCACGAGGCGTATCGAAAATTACGATCTCATTTTTAGTTGACAGTATCTGATTGTAAATTATCTGCTTGGTTGCGAAAATTATTATGATTATCAATATTGGTCTTAGTGTCACTATCATTTTAAGATGCACCATTGCGTAAATTAATCCGAGCAGTGCGAGGGTAATTACCATATCTGCCATATCGAATGTGATATTTGAAATCTGAGATCCCGGCAAAGTACCCGAAAATACTACGTATTGTTCCATAAATTGCAGTAAATCATTGAGTAGTCCCGATGAAATATCAGACAAGAAAGGAAGTGGCGATATTATTAGTGTGACTATGGATAGCATAAGCACAGGTGCTAGAAGTGGCACCATTATAAGGTTGTTGAGCAGGAAATAGGAGGGGAAAGCGTGAAAAAAGTACAGTGAAAAAGGAATTGTGCCCGTCTGAGCAGCCAATGATACCGCAATGAGCGACCATGCCCAATCGAAGGGTGGAAATCTGAAACTTACGATATTGTATATTATGGGATATAGATAAACAATGCCTGCCACTGCAGAGAAACTTAACCACATACCAGCAGCATATATCGAGAAGGGATAAATTATAAGTATTGCCAGTAGTGATATTATTAATAGATTGAGGATGGAGGTGTTACGGTTGTTGGTTCGCCCAATTTCCACAACTGTAATCATTAATGCGGCCCGCTGTACCGATGGTGCAAAACCGGTGGTGATGCTGTATGTCCATAATAGAGTTATTACTATAAACATTCTTATTAATTTCCATTTTTTATTTTTTGATTTTGGGAGAATGAATGATATCAGCATATATATTATTCCGGCATGAAGTCCGCTAACAGCAAGCAGGTGTATGGTTCCACTGTTCATGAAAGCCTTTTTTACATCTTTGTCAAGGTCGCTTTTATCGCCTAGAAATAGTGATTGCAGCAGCCCCGTGTAAGCCCCGTCAATATTGCTATTGCTGAAAACAGTCATAATAAATGTGCGTGCTTTGGCAGCCATAGAGGCTATGCTCCAATAGTAGGTGTTGTGCCACATAACTGAAGCAGAATCGGCAAAGGCGGTGAATGAATAGCCGTTATTGGTTAGGTATGCTGAATAATTGAACATACCGGGATTGGTGGGTGGCTTCATTTCGATGGCTTTTACACGTGCGTGTAACTTTTTGCCTGATTTAATGTACAAAGATGCTGATTTGCTGATATATAGTATCCCTTTTTGATTGTAGAAAATGGAATCGCCAACCCAAATTGTGTCGGCATGAATGTCGGTTTTTATCGATTTGTCGGTTACGCCTGTTATGTCTTCTATAAAACCACTTATATTATACTCCTTGTGTTGCTGGGGCAGTGGTTGGGTTAGCCTGATGTTGGCCAGTGTATTGCCAAATAAAATAAAGTATAGTACCAATGATGGCGCTATAATTAATGAAATTCTATAAGATGGTTTTTTGAAATTGTAAATTGTGGTTGATACTATTGCAATTCCAACGATTATAACGATATAGGTGGGTACAAAAACCAACCTGACGCTTAATATTCCTATCATAAGCGCCAATAGCATTGGTAGCAGAGGTGTATGTTTTATTCCAAATTGCGACACTTGAATTCATTGTTGGTAAGTATCACTAATTTAGAGAATTAAAACCATTAAGTCCATAGTGTATGGTACAATAATATCACTTTTGATGATTATGTGTAAATCTTATGAACTCACAATTCTAAGAGTTAAAATATTGAATACAGCTTTTATAAAGTATCGTAGGTCGGTTAGGTAGGGTGACTTTTTCTTGTCATCCATATAAATAATTTCTGCTTCTATGTTAGCTTTTGAGTCACCCATGCATAGTGATACATAGGGCGGAATACACCCCGGCTTATGTTTTACCCTTTCTTGTTGCACGTGTTCCGGCAACTCTTTGAAGCGCGCCATACTTAGAGGACGCACACCCACAAGTTTCATCTCACCTTTTAGTACGTTGAGTATTTGTGGTATTTCGTCGAGCCAGAATTTACGCAGTAATTTTCCGGAATTGGTAATTCTAAAGTCTTGCGCTGGCTTTCCTGATGCGTTATAGCCATTTAGCTTGACTATATACTCTTGCAGATATTCGGAAAATGGATACATGGTGCGTATTTTATACACTCCTATCATTTTTCCATTATAGCCTACGCGACTCATTTTATATAGAGGATTGCGCGAAGGTTCCATATCTTTTTTAGGATCTCCGGTTTTAATCATAGCCACTATTATATAGCTACCATTTATTCTATGTTCAATAACTTCAAAGCCATAGAAGAAGAAGCGGCCAAGCCACTCAGCAAAACTGTAGCTATGAACTGTGCTTGTAAATCTCTTTTTACTTGCCGGAAAACCTAAAGAGGGGAGATTATTCCAATCTTTAATGCCGGAGCTGGTAATTTTGCAAATGTAAATTCCTGCATCAAGAATCGATTTGTTAAGTCGTCGAAAAAACTGGTCGGTATTTGATATTGAGTCTAAAGTGTCTTTTTGAACTACATGCCTGAATGTATGTATGCTATTCTCCGGCTCCTGCAGAAGTTTTTTAGAAGATAGAAAGATAACGTTGCTATTATCAAGATCGAAATAGTTAGAAATAAAATCTCTATCCAATCCTGTTTGGGTGAATTTTATGTCGTTATGTACTTTAATGGGTAGGTTTTTATCCCTTTTAAAGTCAACTTTAAGCACACTTTCACGATAGTTATTTTTCAATTTTTCAACAACGCTTCCCATAACTATTCTGTTTGGTAATCAGACGAAACTATTAAATTAAACGCTATTTATTTAATATAGTTACACTAATTTATTCGCATTATTATCAATGACAAATTATTAATGACAAACAGTAAAAATAGTGTGGTAATTCATATAGCTATTATGATGAAGTTTTCAGCCCTTCACCTTTTTACCGGTTGCGGCTATTGCCATTTTTTTACTTATCACTATCTCTTGTGGTACTTTGTAGGATGCCAACCTGCCTGAGCAATAGGCTCTTATATCATCTTCGGTAGGTGTGTTGTCGCCATCGCCGGTAACTATGGTTGCCCTTAGAGCTTCGCCAAGTAGTTCGTGCTCAAATGGTTCCATAGTGCAATCCACCACGCCGTCAATCGATACTATTACCTCTTCTATCTCTTTAGGGCTCACTCTGTTGCCACCTACTTTAATTATCTCTTTCTTGCGCGAAGTGAGGAATATAAAGCCATCCTCATCATAGTAGCCTAAGTCGCCAGTAAATAGCCATCCATCTTTAATTGCCTGATTAGTAGCCTCTTTGTCATGCCAGTATCCCAGCATTATATTGTCGCCTTTTGCCACTATCTCGCCGGGTTCGCCCGGTTTGGCCGTTTGTCCGTTTTCATTAATTACTTTTAGTTCTACTCCGGGTATCCCTTTGCCTATCGATTTGGTTTTTGTGTCGGTATATTCAGGCTCGAGATAGGATAGACGTGCAGTAGCCTCTGTTTGGCCATACATCACGTAGAATAAAATAGCGGGGAATGAAGCCCTGAAATCTTTAATAAATACATCATGCAACTTGCCGCCGGCCTGGGTTACGTATTTCAGATGCGGGAATTGTGTGGATTTGAATAGCTGGTTCTTCTTCAGTAATATCTGGTAGTGACTTGGTACTCCGGCAAATCCGGTGCATTTGTAATTATTTATGTCGGCAATTACTCCTCCAAGCAATATGAAATTATTGTTGATAACCAGTGCACCTCCCACTTTAAGATGTGTGTGAAGCAGCGATAATCCGTAGCAGTAATAGAACGGGAGCACTGTGCATATTATATCTTCGGATGTAAGATGCAGATAATCAACGATGGAGCCTGTGTTGGCAATAAGGTTGCGATGCGAAATCATCACCCCTTTGGGCTTACTGGTGGAGCCGGAGGTGAAAATTATCTGTGCAAGGTCGTTGGCCTGTGTCGGTTTACTGATTCTCTCCTGTGCAGTGTTTGATGCAAATATATTTTCTGTAAGTTCCTCATCAATAATATTGAGTGTGCTTAGGTTGAGGCGGCCTTTTACCAGTCGCGATGCTACAATGGTTTTTGCATTTGTCTGGTTGCATATTTCTTCGAGAGCACTCTGGTCGGAAGCGGGATTGAGCGGAATAACCACTCTTCCTGTCTTCATTATTGCCAGATATGCCACTATGAAAAATAGTGAATTGGGTGCCATAAGAATTATCATCTCATTCTCCTGATGATGCTTGTCGAGGTAGCCTGCAAAGGCGTTCACTTTGCTTCTGAGTTCACCATAAGAGCACTGCTCATTGGTTTTAAGCAGAAATGGCTTACTATCATCAGTATTGTTATCGAAAAAATAATCTACAGCATTCATATTCATCATTTTTTTTGATGGTGTTTAAAAATAGTAGTCGTGCAGTGCAGGTGTGCGCAGGTATTGTGTGGTTTTTGATTTACGGTCAAAATTGTTAAATACCTTCTCAACCTCTTCTTTTGTCATTCCCATCACTTTGCCCACCTCTTCGGCAGGATATCCTTTTTCGTATCCATGCCATAAAATATCCATCTCCTGGAATGGCAGTTGATAGAAGAACTCCTCCTGGGTTTGCTCGGCCGAGTAGGTGTCGGTGGTTGGTGTGCGGTTTATTATCTCTTGTGGCACTCCAAGTATTCTTGCCAGCTCATAAACCTGTGTTTTATACAGGTTGCCAATGGGCATCATATCGGCAGCACCATCGCCATGCTTAACAAAAAATCCCTGCTGAACTTCATGTTTGTTTGGCGTGCCCACAACAGCATAGTGAAGCCGTTCGGCATGATAGTAAAGCATCGACATGCGGCTGCGCTGCTTGAAATTGGATGCGGCAACTATCTGCAGGTAATCGTTCATCTTTAAGCGGGCCTGCTTTTGTGTGCCATCGGCAAATATCACCACCACATAAAATACTGGAGGCAAGCCCGATTTAACAAATTCCTGGGGAATAACAATCTTCATCTTATCGGTAAGTGGATTGTACTCGGGGATGGCATTTTTCACGGCTTCATCGCGGCGTGCATAGCAGCCAAAGCCATCGAGGGCGCCACTGATATTTTCTTCTATGGTTTGAACGCCATATTTCTTTGCAAGTAGCAGTGCAAACTCCTTACTATCGTCGCTTGAATCCTTCTCGGGCAGCATAACGCCAAATACCTTGTCGGCACCCAGTGCCTTAACGGCCAATGCGCATGTTACCGATGAGTCGATGCCGCCACTGAGGCCTATAACGGCGCCTTGACGCTTGAATGTGCCAAATATATCCTGCCTCAATTTGTTGCAAAGGGTATCAATAACCTGGTCCGGATTTTCAAGTTTTATTAAATCTCTGGAAAATGGTTTTAGTGCCATAATATAAGGGTTTTGTTAGTTTATAAATTTATTGAAGAGCTTTTATAACTCTGTGGTTTTAACTATTTCTACTCTGTTGTAATCAATTTGATTATCTTTACAGAATTGAGAATTGCAAATTTGAGTTGTAATTATTGCATTTACAGCCATGTTGTCGAGTTCGGTCACCGTTGCCGATGCTTTTACACGGTCTAACAGCCTGTCGGCAACATCGATGTCGAATATTCCGGCTTCTTTTATGGCTTCGGGCGATAGGTATTTATCATACATTGCTGATGATATGGTATTTACCGATGCCGAAGGTGCCCTATATGGCTGCTTGGGTCGATTGATTATCTGCCCGGGCAAATTATTGGCATAAAGGGACTTGAGAATGTGTTTTTCGTGAAGTCCTTTTATTTTAAATTCGTCGGGCAGTGACTGGCTGAACTCAATAACGCGGTAATCCATAAATGGGAAACATCCGGTTAATGAGTTGGCAGTGAGCATTCTTTCGCCCTGTGACGATAGCAAATATCCGGGTAGGAAAATATCCGACTCAATAAATTGTGCCTTTGCCAAATCGCTAAATCCTTCAACTCTTGTAGTAATATCATCGATATAACTGTCGATAACAGATGTGTCGTTATTGCCTGTCCACTCATCATTGAGCATGCGGCAAAGTGATGTGCCGTTGCGCCATCTCAGCAGGTGTGAATATGCCGGGTTATCAGTATCTTCCAGTTTATATCCGAAGAAGAAATTTAGTTTTTTTACTGTGTCGTTATTGAAATGCGACATGTAAGGATAAAGCCTTGAGAGAAGTAGTGGGCGGTATTTCGATTTTGGTTGTCGTGCCCAGAACCGCCTGATAATCATCTCCTTAAAGATGTTGTAGCCACCAAGATTTTCATCAGCACCTTCGCCGGTTATGACGTGCGAAAAGCCTTGTGTTGCAACCTGCGATGCCAGTTTAAGCATTGGTATTGGTCCGGTTCGCAGCAGTGGAGTTTCTGCATGCCAAATGGCTTTCTCTATTAAATGCTCCAGGTCGCTATCGTTGTATTGGCAGATGTGGTGTTGTGAACCGATTTTTTTTATCATCTCATTTTGAAATGACGATTCGTCAAACCCACTATTGCCAAATGTAAGGCTGAAAGTATTGAAGTTCTTATGGCCCATCCGGTTTATCAGGTGGCAGGTTATTGACGAGTCGAGCCCACCACTTAAATATGCTGCTGTGCTTTCATTTAGACGTATTGATACTGCATCGGCAAGGAGATGGTTTAATTCTGCTTTTGCATCATCAAAACTGCCTTTAAATTGCTGGGTGGAATCGGCATATTGGGGCGACCAATAGCTTTTTTCGGTAATGGTGCCGTTGTTCCATTTGGCATAGCAGCCCGGTTTTACCTGTTTGATGCCGTTAAATGGTGAGTCGCCAGCTGTAGTGCTCCAAAAAGTGAGAATTTGCTTCATCATATCCGGAGAAAAACTGATATTGAATTCCGGAATTGCTTTAAAAGCCTTTATTTCAGATGCAAAGAATAGATGTTTGGCGCTGGATGAGTAGAATAGCGGTCGCCCACCAACGCGGTCGCGCACCATGAGTAACGAATTCTCCAACTTATCGTAGATGACTATGGCAAAATCGCCATTCACCCTATTGAGGCCTTCAATGCCTAATGACAGGATTACTGCAAGAATTACTGATGCCGGAGTTTGACTACTGCTAAATGGCGAGTGTGCCGTTATTAATTTTTGTAACTCTGCAAGGTTATAAATATCACCATCAAAAGCAATATGGTAACGCCCGTCAGCGTTGGCTGCTGTGGCCGATATGCCTGATGGAGATGAGGATATGCAGCCTATGGTAGTTTGGTTATGGGTAATTAATTCTGCTTTGCCGTTACCTCTGTGACGTAAAGAAGAAAGCATATCCTGCACTGTGTTGAGCACAGGATAACGGTGTGTATCAATTGATAAGCCGCATATAGCACCCATAAGTTACACTTCTACAGAACGTTTACTGCTGATGAAATTTGCAATTGTATCTATCGACCTGAAGTTGTCGTCGGTCAGTTCCACATCAGAGGTTACTACTTTGAACTCATCTTCAAGGAAGTTGATAAGCCCAAGAAGCCCCATGGAGTCGAAAATTCCTTCATCAAATAGAGCTGTGTCATCTTTGATGGATCCTGGTTTTGAAAATGTTTTCTCTTCGATGTATTTTCTCAAAATCTCTTTCATAGTATTTGGTTTTAGTCTGTTAATAATTTCTAGTTTTCATTACCCTCATTCTCATCAAGGGTAGTGTTTGTTAGTATGTTTCCTTTTAAGTCGGTGTCGTTTCCGTTGTTTGTAATTATGTCAACCACTCGTTGGCATAGGAGCGGTGCCGCCATAAAAGCAAAGTTTTCGTTGGGGTGTGAATCTTTTGGCGAGTAGGCAAATTCATCTTTCATGTATATATCACCATCTGTTTCAAGATCATAGATGTCCCAGATGTATATATTGTCACCGGGCATATCCCAGTAATTCTTCACCCAATCGAAAAACTGTTTGGCACATTTTGCCGACTCTTCATTGGTTGCAGCTTTTGTGAGTGCAGCACCTGTCCACACAATAAATTTGGTGTTGGGATACTCGTTAAGCTTTGTACGTAGAGCTTCGTATTGAAGTTTGTAGTTGGCAAGCGTTTTTTCAGGCGAGTCGATATTGCCTTCCCCATCACATATTACGTCGGATACAGGGAAGCAGTGTTTGAAAATTATAACATCCCAATGTTTTGTCAGTAAATCTAATGACGGCTCACCCTTATAGGTGTTTTTATCCTGATTTTTAACCCATATATTATAGTAGTCGTAAGGGTAATTATCCCATCCATATCCGAAGTAGCGGTATTTTTTTGATTGGGGAAAAACCTGTTCTACAAAGTTAAAGTTGGTGCCGGTTTTTTTGTTGTAGTCAGTAAACCATTTTTGCACATCGGGCTCACCGTCGGTGGAAGCTCCTTTGTAAATCAGCTTACCTGTGCTGTGATGCAAAAACAGTATATTGGTTGCATCGGCTGATTTATCGGCTTGCGATTCAAACCCATCGTGACTACATCCTGCCATAAATAGCATTGAAAGTCCTATAGCGAATAAATTTTTCATAGTAGTGTTGTTTGTTTGTAGGTTACTAATATCAGATTATTTTAAGCGCAATCAAATAATTTTTGATAAACAAATGAATGGTATAGATTAGATATGCTTTTACACAAATCAAAAGTAGAAAATGCTTTGTAGTGTAAATAATGGGTTTGGAGCATTGTTCTACCTCGTGTTAAAATATAGTTCGGAAGCGTTCATGAATTGTGCGTTTTCGTACAGTGTGGTAGTTGTTGCTTTTTATTGGTTATAAGAAAGTCAATGTTTTTATGGGTTGTAAGTGGTTGTAGTATAGTAGGGTAACTGTTTTTTACGTTTGTTAACTTTTGAGTACGCTCATTTTTTGAATAGTGGCACAGTATTTATATATACTATAGTACAAAGACACTTTTTATAAAGGTTTAGGTTAAGTAATGGTAAAAAAAGGGGTAATCAAACGTGGTTATCCCTTTTTTATTTTTAGGTGGAAAAGGGGCATAAAAAACAAAATCCACAAAGAATTTATCTCTGCGGATTTTATTTGATGAGTGGTGAGTTACTTTATTTTAAATTTTTACTTTTTTACGTTGGCACGCTCCAGTTCGTTGAGGTGTTCCATCTTTTTGGTGGCAAGAAAATCTTTGATTCCTCCCAAATGTTCCTTCACTTTTTTATTTCCAAATTCATAAACTTTGCTTACAAGACCGTCAAGGAAATCGCGGTCGTGAGATACAAGTATCATTGTGCCGTCGTAATCCATAAGTGCCTCTTTCAGAATGTCTTTGGTTTTCATGTCGAGGTGGTTGGTGGGCTCATCGAGAATCAGCAGGTTTACCGGTTCCAGCAGCAGTTTTATCATTGCCAGCCTTGTGCGTTCGCCGCCCGACAGCACTTTGACTTTTTTCTGAATATTGTCACCACCAAACATAAAGGCGCCAAGTATATCTTTAATTTTCGTGCGTATTTCGCCCTTTGCCACATCATCGATAGTTTGGAAAACTGTAATCTCCTCATCGAGCATTGAGGCCTGGTTTTGAGCAAAATAGCCCACCATCACATTGTGTCCCAATGTTAGTTTTCCCTGATGTGCAATTTCGCCCATAATGGCTTTCACCATGGTTGATTTTCCTTCTCCGTTGCGGCCTACAAATGCTACCCTTTCGCCTCTCTCGATTGTGAATCCTGCGTTGGCAAACACCTCATAATCATCGTAGGCAGTTCTCACATCATCGGCAATCACAGGGTAGCTCCCCGAGCGTGGCGATGGTGGGAATTTAAGTCTAAGCGCCGAGGTGTCCTCCTCATCAATCTCAACCAATTCAAGCTTTTCGAGCATTTTAACGCGCGACTGCACCTGGTTGGTTTTTGAGTATGTGCCCTTAAATCGTTCAATGAAATCGAGGTTGTCGGCAATCATTTTCTGCTGTTCGTCGTAGGCTTTCTGCTGATGCACACGGCGGTCGCGGCGTAGCTCAAGATATTTGGTGTAGTTTACATTGTAATCGTAAATTCTGCCCATGGTCACCTCAATGGTGCGAGTGGTTATATTATCCACAAATGCGCGGTCGTGCGATATCACTATCACTGCTTTTGCGCTGTTTATGAGGAAATCCTCCAGCCACTGTATCGATTCGATATCGAGGTGGTTGGTGGGCTCATCAAGCAGAATCAGGTCGGGTTTTTGAAGTAATATTTTTGCCAGTTCGATGCGCATGCGCCATCCACCACTAAATTCGCTGGTGGGGCGGTTTATATCTTCCCGCTTAAATCCTAATCCAATTAATATTTTTTCAATCTCGGCATCGAAATTTATCTCTTCTATGGAGTAAAATTTCTCGCTCAGGGCTGATACTTTTTCTATTAGCTGGAAGTAATCATCCGACTCGTAATCGGTACGCACCGACAGTTCGTGATTAATTGCCTCTATCTCGCGCTGCATCTCAAAAATATGCTCAAAAGCCTGTGAAGCCTCCTCAAATACGGTGCGTCCATCATTGGTCATAAGGTGCTGTGGCAGATAGGCTATCACAGCATCTTTGGGTGCTGAAATTCTTCCCTTTGTAGGCTGTTGTGCGCCTGCAATTATTTTGAGCATAGTCGATTTTCCGGCTCCGTTTTTACCCATCAGTGCTATGCGGTCTTTCTCATTTATGGCAAACGATATATCCTTAAAGAGCGTGGAACCACCAAACTCAACTGTTAGCGAGTCAACTGTTATCATAGTGTGTATTAGTGCGTTTTGGTTAAGAAAATTAATTTTGGTGCGGCTCAAGAATGAATTTGTTAACTGCATATGCAACTCCGTCATTTTCATTGTCGAGGGTTACAAAGTTGGCAGCCGCCTTCACTTCATCGCGCGCATTGGCCATTGCCACTCCCATACCGGCAAATTTTATCATCGACAGGTCGTTGAGGCCGTCGCCACAAGCCATCATCTGGGCCGGTTCAAGGTTAAGATGGTCGAGCAGGCGGGCAAGCGATAGTGCTTTGTCAACGCCATTGGGCATCACTTCAAGGAAGAAAGGCTCTGAACTGGTTATGCTGAGGTCGGGAAAACGGTCTTTCACTTTGCCAATTACCCGCGATACTTTCTCGCCGTCACCAAGCATCAGGCATTTGGGTGTGCTTTGGTTGATGTTGCCTGTGAAATCATCCACAATAACGATATTCATGCTGCAAAGCCACGATTCGTAATCGATATATTTATCGCCGGTGGTTTCGGTGAGTATGTTGTCATCTTCATATCTTATGATGCTCAATTCGAACTCATTGGCAGCGTTGTAAAGATGTGGCAATATATGGTCGGGCAGCGTGTTTTGATACACCGTGTTTTTATTGGCGCAATCGATTATTTTGCCTCCGTTGTACGAAAGTATAAATCCGCCATAATTGTGCAACTCAAGTTCATCGGCCAGTTTTACCATTCCCGGAGTGGGGCGGCCGGATGCAAGTGCTATTTTTACTCCCAATTGCTGGGCGTGCATTAATGCTTTTTTATTGGCTTCCGAAATCTCTTTTTTCGAATTTGTGAGTGTCCCGTCAAGGTCGAGAACCAAAAGTTGGTAGTTAGAAGTCAATTTCATGATGTTTTTTTGAATTAAAAATTAACCCCGAAAAGTAAGTCCGGGGTTAAGTATTGTTATTTGAAGAAGCCTGCTTTAAGCTTCGATATCTCTTTTTCGGAGAGGAAACGCCATTTGCCTCGCGGTATGCCTTGCTTGGTAAGTCCTGCAAAATATACGCGGTCAAGTTTTTCAACTTGATATCCAAAGTGCTCGAACATGCGGCGCACTATTCTGTTGCGTCCCGAGTGTATCTCAACGCCAGCCTGACTTTTATCGGCCATGTCAACATAGCTTATTTTGTCGGCTTTTATGGGGCCGTCTTCAAGAGTTATGCCTTGTGCAAGTGCCTCAAGGTGCTCTTCCTCGATGTTTTTATCGGCAAAAACGTGGTATATCTTACGACACTCATGCTTGGGGTGTGTAAGTTTCTTAGCCAGGTCGCCATCGTTGGTGATGAGCAGCAGTCCTGTGGTGTTGCGGTCGAGTCGCCCTACGGGATAAACCCTCTCGGTGCATGCCTCTTTCACCATATCTATCACTGTGAGTCTGTCCTCGGGGTCGTCAACTGTGGTAACCACACCTTTGGCTTTATTCATCAGGATATAAACTTTGCGTTCGGCATCAAGTTTTTTACCGTTATGTTTCACCACATCATCCTTGGAAATAATGGTTCCCAGTGATGTAACTACTTTTCCGTTAACGGTTATTTCGCCATTTTCGATAAGGGCATCGGCATCGCGCCTGCTGCACACTCCCGAGTTGGCTATAAACTTGTTGAGTCTTATTTTGTCGGGGTCGGTATCGGCCAGTGTGGGCGTTACCTCCTTGGTTTTCTTTTTATACTCTTTTCTGAAAGCCGGTTTTTCGGTGCTGTCGGCATCTCTGCCATCGAAACGGCGACCACCGCCATCCCATGAGCGACGCTCGGATGCGTATGATTGCCACTCTTTGCGGGCATTATGATCGCGGCGTCGGTTTCTGTTTCCACCTTCGCCTCTTCTTTCGTTGCCGGCCTCAAATTCGTCGTTGCTACGATCTCGTTTGATAGGGGCATCGTGCTTTTTGAATACCCTTCTATCATCGGTGTCGCCATCGCGGCGATATCCTGACGACCTTCGTGGGCCATCGTTACTCTCTTGGCGGGCATTGCCTCCACGGCGGTCGCTATGCGGCCTATGTCCCCTTGCGGCATCCTCTTTGCCAAAACGATCACCACGTGATGAACGCTCTGAGGAGTCGCCTCTGAATGATTTTTTTCTCTCCATTTCTATTCTTAAAAATAAGATATGTGTTTTGTAAATTTTAGAGGTTGCAAAATTGGTAAAAAACAGCCAATTAGTAGCACTTTACAACCATAAATTTTAGCGTGTTATGCTTTATTATATTATTACAAAAACATTGCCAATTAATGTTGATGA
>CAZWOA010000062.1:0-20011 GCA_964635545.1 uncultured Marinilabiliaceae bacterium | reverse complement strand
TTGATTTTTTATTTGTTTCTTTTAGTTGTTTGTAATTTCAAAGATAACAGAATTTGAAAGCAATTCACAACCTTTGACTTCTGCGTCGGTTAAGTTAGTCGGTTGTTTGTAATCTCAAAGATAACAGAATTTGAAAGCAATTCACAACTCACAAATCATTTCGAATTGACCTGCATAGGTTGTTTGTAATCTCAAAGATAACAGAATTTGAAAGCAATTCACAACTCTGATAAAATCATTGGTTGACGGTAGTTCGTTGTTTGTAATCTCAAAGATAACAGAATTTGAAAGCAATTCACAACTCCCCAACAACGTCAACTTGTAGAGCAAAGGTTGTTTGTAATCTCAAAGATAACAGAATTTGAAAGCAATTCACAACTGAATCATCAATGGAAATTAAAAGACGGAGAGACTATGAATGAACTTATAATTACCATTGGTAATATAACAAAACTTAATACAAGACCTTAATCTATTAAAAACTACAAGAGCAACATTCGTAAAGATACAAAAGTTGCTCTTGGTTCGTATCCCTACGCAGGGGATACATCAATGTAAATTTACAACTAATATTCATAATTGTCAACTATTTTAATAAAAAATATGAATGATAACGAATTTGCGAAGCATCTCCTCAAAATCAGCGAAGTGGCCAAGAAGTTTATTATCGACGGCTGCCCTCTGGTAATGGGCAAAACTGCAGTCGATTTCTTCAAGGAGATATTTCAAAAAGAGGGCTTTACCAACAATGGCCTACAGAAGTGGCAAGTCTTGTTCGTAATCTCAAAGATAACGTAATTTGAAAGCATTTAACAGCGACTTAATTAAGTAACTACTGCTCTATGGTTAGAGTAAAAATATGCCCTAAAAACTATCAGACTATTTTTCTTTTATAAATTCGCTAAAATCAGACCAGTCCTCAACTCGGAAAGCTCTGATATCACGAACAGAATTTTTAAACCATTCTATTTTTTTCAATGCATCAATAGCCTTAAAGAGGTTTGCCATGTCTCTATTTTCGCATAAGTAAACACTCCCTTGGGTATTATAAAAATCGTATTTTCGCAATTCTGTCTTTATCTCAAAATACGCGTTATTATACGGTTCACCATAGTTCTCTCTAAGGTCGACAATGGACATATCAAAGGCTATTGCAAACATCTGTTATTGCTATTTTTGTTTAACATTCTAAAGAATTTTTCTTCACCAAAAAAAATCCTTCCCATTTCATCCTTTATTGCAATAACCAACCCTTTAAAAGGATTGTTTTCAACGTCAATGATAATTCCTTCTACCCAATCATTTAAACCTGTCAGCTTTGGATCTGCCTTGGCTTTCTGTCCTTTTTCTGCTTTCATATTGTATTATTCGAATGTATGAAAATCAATTACAAAGATAACGTAATTTGAAAGCAATTCACACCAATAGCCTTTCAATATTCACTGATAGACACAAAAAAACCCGCCAGCATGCTGACAGGTTTTTTATCTATTGTAAGTGTTATTTTTAATCCTCTTTGGGGGCTTCTGGCTTGGAATCTCCGGCAGGCTTTGAATCGCCATTCTCCTGGATTATATGTCCCGATGCCCATGGGCGGGCACCGAATATACGCTCCAAGTCTTCGCTGAATACCACCTCTTTGTCGAGCAGCAACTCGGCCAACTCGGCGTGCTTCTCTTTATTTTCTGATAGTATCTTTTTGGCACGCTCATACTGCTCGGCCACTAACTTGGCAGCCTCCTCATCAATAAGCTGGGCAGTTTTCTCGCTATAAGGCTTGCTGAAACTGTATTCCGACTGACCTGTTGAGTCGAAGAAGCTTATATTGCCCACCTTATCGCTCATTCCGAAGTAGGAAACCATGGCATACGCCTGCTTTGTAACCTTCTCAAGGTCGCTGAGTGCACCGGTGCTTATACGCCCGAAAGTAAGCTCTTCGGCAGCACGACCACCAAGGGCCGAACACATCTCATCGAGAATTTGCTCGGTAGTGGTAAGCTGTCGCTCTTCGGGCAGATACCAGGCAGCACCAAGAGCTTTACCGCGAGGCACAATGGTTACCTTAACCAACGGGTGTGCATGCTCGAGCAACCAGCTTATAGAGGCGTGTCCTGCCTCGTGGTATGCCACAGCCTTACGCTCGTATGGCGAAATTATCTTGTCACGTCTCTCGAGTCCGCCCACAATACGGTCAACGGCATCGAGGAAGTCCTCTTTCTCAACAATCTTTTTACCCTTGCGGGCAGCAATAAGAGCCGACTCATTACATACGTTGGCAATATCGGCACCCGAGAAGCCGGGAGTCTGCTTTGCCATGAAATCGCTCTTCACATCATCAGCAAGTTTAAGCGGACGCAGGTGAACTTCAAAAATCTCCTTACGCTCGTTATAATCGGGCAACTCAACCAATATCTGCCTGTCAAAACGACCGGCACGCATCAGCGCACGGTCAAGGATATCGGCACGGTTGGTAGCTGCAAGAATTATCACACCGCTATTGGTTCCGAAACCGTCCATCTCTGTAAGTAGCTGGTTTAGAGTATTTTCACGCTCATCATTAGCTCCCAGTCCCGAGCCTTTACCACGGGCACGGCCTATGGCATCAATCTCATCGATAAAAACGATACTTGGCGCTTTCTCTTTTGCTTTTTTAAACAGGTCGCGCACACGGCTGGCACCCACACCCACGAACATCTCCACAAAATCGGAACCCGACATTGAGAAGAAAGGCACATTAGCCTCGCCGGCTACTGCTTTGGCTAGCAATGTCTTACCGGTACCCGGAGGACCTACAAGCAGTGCTCCCTTAGGTATTTTACCACCCAACTCGGTATATTTCTCGGGTTTTTTAAGGAACTCCACAATCTCTTCAAGCTCCTGTTTTGCACCGTCGAGACCGGCCACATCTTTAAAAGTGGTCGTTATATTCGACTCTTTATCAAACAGTTTGGCTTTCGACTTGCCTACGCTAAAAATCCCACCCGGGCCACCACCCGATTGTGATGTCATCCTGCGGAAAAGGAAGAAATAGAGGCCAAAAATGATTAGGAAAGGCCACATTATAGAGAAGAAATTACCGAACATATCGGTACGTTGCTCATACACAATGGGTATATCTATCCCTTTGGTGTTTTCCACGTTTTTGCGCGACTCCTCAAAGCTGTCGATAGAGGGAATCTGCACCACAAAGTGAGGTCCGCTCTTTGAGATGGAACCGTCGCCCTTAATCAGATCCTTGAAATTATCGATAGAGTCGGCTATGAGTGTCACCTCGGCTTTAAGCTCATTACGCACCACCACAATTTTCTCCACGCTTGGGCTACCAAGCAGCTTTTGTTCAAACTGGTTGTAGCGTAACTCCTGCGGGGACTGAGTCGTATCCATGGTGCTAAAAATCACAAGCCCAAGTGCAATGATGCCATAAATCCAAAACGGATTAAAGCGGGGAAGCTTAGGGCGATCCTTGTCGCCCAGCAATTTATTTGGTTTTTCTTCTGCCATCGAATAGAAAAATTATTTATTTTAAAAAATATCTTCAATATCTGTGCGCCCTGCATCACTCCATAGTTCTTCCAAATCGTAGAACTGACGTGCCTGACGTTGAAACACATGCACCACAACATCCACATAATCAAGTATTATCCATTGTGCGGTATCATATCCTTCGGTATAAAATGGTTTTTCACCCATCTTCACTCTCACAACCTCTTCCACCGAGTCAGCCACCGATTCCACATGAGTATTACTATTACCATCGCAAATAACGAAGTAACTGCATATAGCGGAGTCAACACTCCTTAAATCAAGAATGACAATATTTGTTCCCTTCTTCTCCTGAATCCCTTCTACTATAGAATCAACCAGCAACTGCGGCGAGTAATCTGTCATATATTTTTGGTACAACTATCAATATTAAAAATTAGAAAACTATTTCAATTCTGCCAAATATAGAACTTTTATGTCAATTTATTATCCAATAAATCACACAACTTATTATAAGAATCAATAACCATGCCTATAACGCAAATGAACTTATAAATGGCAAATGAATTGACCATATTCAAAAAAGAGTATATTTTTGCCATAATGAACAATGAAATAACTGCCAATATGTCAGAAATAAAGATAGATAACTACCACTATTTTGAAGAGTTGCCCTCCACAAATTTGCAAATGCAGCAATTACTGACAAAAAACACGCCTGCAATGACTGTGGTGAGGGCTGGATTTCAAAATGCAGGCCGCGGACAAATGGGTAACAGCTGGGAGAGCGAAAAAGATAAGAACCTATTATTCAGCGTATTACTAAAACCTCATCAGCTAAAAATACAGGAACAGTTCTATCTGTCGAAAGCAGTATCGGTGGCAATCACATCAACACTCAACGATATACATGAGGGTTTTGAACTTAAATGGCCCAACGATATCTATTACGACAATAATAAAATTGGCGGAATATTGATTGAGAATAACCTTTCGGCAGGAAATATCGAAAGTGCCATTGCCGGAATAGGCATAAACATCAACCAGGCAAATTTTACCAGTGATGCCCCCAACCCTGTGTCACTGGCCACAATAACAGGGATTGCGCATAATTGCGACACGATACTTGTTTCAATCATTGAGTCGCTTGGCCGCTGGATGTACCAACTCAACATCCACAACTTCCCACTCATTGACAAAGCATACCTAAGCCTGCTCTACCGCCGCACCGGACACCATCTGTTCAGCGATGCCGAAGGACAGTTTGAGGCCGAAATCATCAAAATTGAACCCGAAGGATATCTGGTTCTCAGAGACCGCAACAACAGAATACGCACCTACGCATTTAAAGAGGTGAGTTTCATTATTTAACAAATTGGTGTCTCGATATAGCGTCGGCAACCATATCCAGAAACTTCTGAATAGGCTGGCTTGCAATCATCTTCATCATGGGGTTCATATCGGCCTTGATAGTCAGTTTTATGCGCGAATCGCCCTGAGCCACCTCTTTAATCTGCACCCACAAGTAGAAGTTGAAAGGCGTTTTGCCATCTGCCGTATATTTTATGGTTGAAAAAGGCTCTCTATCAACTATTTTCAGTCCTAAGTCGCCCACACCTTCAATCGTAAAGCGGCATGTATCAGCAGTCGATTGCCAGTTTTTTATTCTGTCATTCTGCATCACCTCACCAAAATTGGTAAAGTCGCACAGCAAGCTATACACAGCCTCTGCCGGATATGGCACCTCCTTTATAGCGCTCTCAAATGTGGTATTCATAATAAGCTAAATTTCACTGCCGTTAGCGGCAATTTATAAATTCAAAAAAAGATAATACACCCGGGCAAGACTTAAAATTTGCCACTCCCGGGGTAACTCAACAGCCATCAAATGGTTACTTGCCCTCTGCTTTCCATTCGGCAGGGTTAGTACGCCATTTCTGAAGTGCAATCACATCATCCTGAGTAATATACCCATCAGCAACGGCAACTTTTATAAGTTCCTGATAGTTGGTAAGTGTGGTCAGTTCCACACCTGCTTTCTTAAATGCCTCATCAGCAACAGGAAAGCCATAGGTGAATATTGCCAACATGCCTACCACTTCGCATCCAGCAGCGCGAAGAGCCTCCACAGCTTTAAGGCTGCTGCCTCCGGTAGAGATCAAATCCTCGATAACAAGCACCTTCTGACCTGCTTTGTAATCACCTTCGATAAGGTTTTCGAGGCCGTGACCTTTAGGAGCCGAACGCACATACACGAAAGGCTTATTTAGCAGGTCGGCAGTGAGGGCACCCTGCGCAATGGCACCGGTAGCAACGCCTGCAATCACATCTGCATCGGCATACATCTCGGTAGCCAGGCGGGCAAACTCCTTCTTGATAAAGTCGCGCACCGCAGTATATGAAAGGGCTTTGCGGTTATCGCAATATATGGGTGAATTCCACCCCGAAGCCCACACAAAAGGGTTTGCGGGTTGCAATTTTATTGCTTTAATTTGCAATAATTGCTTTGCTATAATTTCTGATATTTTTTCCATGTCACAAAGTTATAAAGTTTTTTTCAAGGATAGGGTAATTTTCTTAACTGATAAAATCGACACCCTTTTAAGTGGCGAATTTAATGCAATACTTAAATATGCCAATCAAAATGAGCTTAAACAATTTATAGAAAATTTTGAGCAGAAACAACATCTAAAGGTAGGATTTATATATCATCATGATTTAGATGAACTTTTAGATAATTTCGCACTCTCATTTAAGTATATCGAGGCGGCGGGCGGCATTGTGATAAATAGCGATGATGAGTTTCTTGCCATCGAGCGGTTGGGAGTGTACGACCTGCCCAAAGGTAAAGCCGAAGAAGGAGAAAGCCCCCTCACCACCGCCATGCGCGAGATTGAGGAGGAGTGCGGCATAACCAACCTTCAAAACCCGGTGAAGCTATTGGCAACACTCCACACCTACACCATGGGCGACACCAAATATCTAAAAAAAACACATTGGTTCCTATTCACCACCGATGGCAGGCAGGCTCCTACCCCACAAACAACCGAAAATATAACCACCGCACAATGGATGAAAATTGATGATATATCAACATTTCTAAGCAATACCTACGACTCAATAAAAGAAGTTATTGCAGCATTTCAGGAAACATTAAAATAGCCAAACCCAACACAGTAAAACACTACACATCAACATATTACAACACCTTAGAATCACAAACACATTCAATCCCCACCTGATAAGTGAGGTTTAGTAGTCACTATTATTTAAACTATAGTCAAAATAATTTCGTTATGTAGAAATTTTTTACAATTTTTAACCCCTGACAAACCAAACCTAACACACAACATTAGAACCATTACAATAAGCATAAACCCTCCCTAAACTTTATTAAATTATGAAAGGTGCGATTATTGGCGACATAATTGGATCTGTATTTATTGGAGATCCACTAAAAGCTGAAGATGCTCAACTGTTCAGCAACGACTCGTCGTTTACCGACGACACAATTCTCACGCTGAGCACGGCTGATGCAATTATCAATAAACTTCCCTATGAAGAGACCATGCGTAAATGGGTGAAATTATTTCCCAAAGCCGGTTACCGTCAGGAGTTTCTAAATTGGGCACTATCAGAAAAACACGAAGATTACATTAGTGTGGGCAACGGAGCCGCACGCCGCATCAGCCCCATCGGCTATGCCGCCCCCACGCTTGAGAAATCACTACAGGAGGCCGAAAAAACCACTCGCATAACGCACAATGTGGATATCAGAATACGTGCATCGCGTGCTTATGCAGGCTGTATTTTCCTTGCGCGCGAAGGTGAGTCGAAAGATAAGATAAAACTTTTTGCCGAAAAAGAACTCGGCTTCTCACTTAACCAGTCGTGCGCCGAGATGCAGCGTAAATATGCCAACATTGAGCCGGTGCCTACACCGGTAATTAGCGCTCTGGCAGCATTCTGGGAGGCCAACACCTTTGAAGATGCCATAAGGCGCGCAATATGGATTGGCGGACCAAGTAACACCATCACATCAATAGCAGGCGGCGTGGCACAGGCATACTTTAAGCATATACCCAAAAGCTTTATAAGAAAGGCTCTTACACGCCTCACGCCCGAAATGATTCAGGTTATAAGTGACTTCAACAGCCTATACATGAAAGGGACAGACGATATAAAAGAGATAATACTTAACGTGCATTAATATAGAGAAAAAACCTATAAAACATCACAATTTGAGGCTTAAAACACCGGGATGTCTAAAAACACCTCTCGATGCGTTTTATTATTGAAATAGTTGTACTACTTTTGCATTTCTAAAAGGGTATTATTACAGCATGTCAAACTTTTTACAACGATTAATAACCGGTCTGCTATTTACTGCGATAGTAGTGGGAGCAATTATAGCTCATCCACTCTTGTATGCTGCATTATTTATCGCTGTAATAGTGATAGGTATGCTAGAGTTTAAACAGATGACAGACAATGGCGACAGCAAATCGCACTATTGGCCTGCTTTATTAATTGGCATTTTTCTATTCCTGTTAACATTTGGAATTCATTACGCCAACATAGGCATGAAGTGGATTATCGCTCTCGTACCTATGGTATGGTTGCCATTTTTGATTGAGCTGTTTGGCAAAAACCAAAAACCATTCCGCAACATTGCGCTCACATTTTTGAGCATTATATATGTGACCTTGCCGGTGATTACCCTCAACCTGCTTGTGTTCAAAGATGGAGATTATAATTTCCTGCCACTTTTATGCTTTCTATTGATGGTATGGATTAACGATACAGGTGCCTATCTTGTAGGTGTTAATTTTGGTAGAAATAAACTATATGAACGCATATCGCCCAAAAAGACAATCGAAGGATTTGTTGGCGGCATCATCTCTACAATTATTGCTGCCATAGTTATAAATCACTTCACACAATATGGCTCAATCTACATATGGGTTGGTGCAGCATTGGTGGTATCAATATTTGGTACTGCTGGCGACCTTATCGAATCTATGCTTAAAAGAAGTAACAACATCAAAGATTCGGGTAAGTTTCTGCCCGGTCACGGTGGAATGCTCGACCGCTTTGATGCGGCTCTATTTTCGGCACCTATGGTTAGCATGTTATTTTATTATTTCACTTGATAAACAACAAAATTAAATTATGACAATTCACAAGGAGGGCTATGGAACCATAGCAGTTGCTTTTTTAGTTCTTATTGCCATAAATGTGGCAGTATATCTTTTGAGCGGCAATTCTACAAGTGCTTTGCAATTCAGCTTTATATTGACTCTCATTCCTACACTTCTGGTTATCAATTTCTTCAGATCGCCAAAACGTGAAGCAGTGGTAAATGACAAAGCGATTATTGCCCCTGCCGATGGTACTATTGTTGCCATTGAGGAGGTAGATGAGCCTGAATATCTGAAAACAAAATGTCTGCAAGTATCCATATTCATGTCGCCACTCAACGTGCACATCAACTGGTACCCTATAAAAGGAGTTATAAAATACTCAAAGCACCACAGCGGCCGTTTCCAGGGAGCATATCTTCCAAAATCATCGACCGAAAATGAGCGCACATCGGTAGTTCTTCAGCAACCCGACGGCACTCAGATTCTTGTTCGCCAGGTAGCAGGTGCAATGGCACGACGTATTGTATGCTATGCCGAAGAGAACCAACAGGCAAAACAGGGTGAAGAGATGGGATTCATCAAGTTCGGATCGCGCGTTGACCTATACCTCCCACTAGGAACTAAAATCGACGTGAAAATGAACGACAAAACCACCGGAAGACAGACAATTATTGGTTGGTTGAAATAAACAGCACATATTGATAAGTATTGAAACCGCCCATCAAGGCGGTTTTTTTATTTTAACGTAATTTACAAAAGACTCACACTCTGTTTATTGAACAAATCGCCCCTAAATTCCTTTTAAATATGCATATCAAAAAAACAAAAAGTTTTTCAAACGCATACATTATGGAAGCAAAGAAGAAATTGATAGTTGTGGGTGGTGGTTTTGCAGGACTCAACTTTGTGAAGAAACTCGACAAAGAGATGTTCGACATTATAATCATCGACAAACTTAACCACCACCAGTTCCAACCCCTCTTTTATCAGGTGGCCACATCGCAAATAGAGCCATCAAGCATTAGTTTTCCGCTACGACACATCTTCAACAACAACCCACGCATACGTATGAGGCTCACCGAGGTTACAGCCATCGACCGTGAAGCCAACAAAGTGATAACACCCATCGGTGAATATGAATACGACTATCTGGTGCTGGCCATGGGATGCAAAACCAACTTCTTTGGAAACGACAAAATTAGCAAACACGCCTTCACCCTCAAAACCACCTACGACTCGATATCTATCCGTAACCATATCCTTCAAACTTTTGAAGATATAATTACAGCCAAAGATGAAGATAAAGAGGCACTTCTAAACCTTGTGATTGTGGGTGCGGGACCAACAGGCGTGGAACTTGCAGGTGCATTTGCCGAGATAAAAAACCAAGTGCTACCCAAAGACTATCCTCGCATCGACTTCTCGGAATTCAGAATTATATTGGTTGAAGGAAGCGCCAACACCCTCAATAATATGAGTGATATGGCAAAAACCACGTCACGTAAATATCTGGAGAAAATGGGCGTTGAGATAATGACCCAAACCATAGTAACCGACTACGACGGCACAACATTGAAATTCAATAGCGGGCAGGAGATAAAAACCAAAACACTTATTTGGGCTGCTGGCGTAACAGCCAATACCCTTGAGGGCATTCCGCCCGAATGGCGTGTACCAGGCAACCGCATAAAAGTTGACCGGATTAACAGAGTGATCGGCAGCGATAATATATTTGCACTTGGCGACGTGGCATATATGGAAACACCAAAATATCCTAAAGGACACCCTCAAGTGGCTAATGTGGCTATTAACCAGGGATGGCTGTTATCCAAAAACCTGATTAAACTAATAAAAGGTAAGGCCACAAAAGAGTATGAGTACTTCAACCTTGGCTCTATGGCTACCGTAGGCCGCAATAAAGCAGTGGTTGACCTGCCATTTGTTAAATTTAAAGGTATTACTGCATGGTATGTTTGGATGTTTCTGCATCTTATGCTTATATTGAGTGTGCGTAACAAGCTAATAATTTTTATAAACTGGGCATGGGCCTATATCACAAAAAATAGTGCTCTAAGGCTTATCCTCAAAGGAAACTAAAACACCGGGCTGCCCCAAAACAAATATTTATGGAGACTATCTATATAAAAAATATGGTTTGTAACCGCTGCATATTGGTGGTTAAAAACGAATTGGAACGGTTAGGTCTCCATCCTGAAACAGTATCGCTGGGTGAGGTTAAATTCAATACACACCTCACCGGCGATAAACTTACCGAGATAGAAAACGCATTGGTGCCACTGGGTTTTGAACTGATTGACGACCGAAGAAACATACTTATAGAACGCATCAAAAACATAATTATCAACACAGTACATCACAACAACGAGAAATTGAAAATAAACCTCTCGGAGCTGATATCAACAGAATTGAACTACGACTACAACTACCTGTCCAATATTTTTTCGGAAGTTGAAGGAACTACAATCGAGAAGTATTTCATTGCCCAGCGGATAGAGAAAATCAAAGAGTTATTGGTTTATGATGAACTCACACTAAGCGAGATAGCCGACCGGCTAAACTACTCAAGCGTGGCATACTTAAGCAATCAGTTTAGAAAAACCACCGGCCTCACCCCCAGCCACTTCAAAAAAATTGGCATAGAAAAACGAAAACCACTGGATAAGGTGTAAATATTACAAAAGATAGACGGAATAGTGTAACACATAACATCCGTAATGTCATTACCTTAGCATAAATAAAAACTGAGTAAAAATGGCAACGGATAACAATAATAAAAAGCCGTCGTTTGTAGCACATGCTGCCAACAATGGCGAGTCACCCAAAATGGTATTTGCACAGATTACCCCTGGCACACCACCCACTTTCGACACCACAAAAATATCAATGGAAGCCGAAACCGTGAAAAAGAGTTTCCCGGTATTGGGCATGACATGTGCATCATGCGCACGAAGCGCCGAAAATATCATACGATTTGAAGAGGGCGTTACAAGCGCAGCAGTAAATTTTGCCACCGGATACCTCACCGTTGAGTATGTTCCCACTGTTACCGATGAGAATAAGATGCAAAAAGCACTGCAAGATATTGGTTTCGACCTGCTTATAATCGATGAATCATCGCAACAGCAACCTCTGGAAGATATTCAGGCAGAAAAATACAGAGTACTTAAACAGAAGACCAAGTGGGCAATAATATTCTCATTGCCACTGGCTATTATAGGCATGTTCTACATGAATATGCCCTATGCCAACCCAATAATGTGGCTGCTGGCAACTCCGGTGGTGGCATGGCTGGGCCGCGACTTCTTTATAAACGCATGGAAACAGGCACGCCACAAATCGGCCAACATGGATACATTGGTGGCTCTGAGCACAGGAATTGCCTATCTTTTCAGCGTATTCAACATGCTGTTTCCCTCATTCTGGGAGAGCCGCGGCATGGAAGCACACGTTTACTTTGAAGCATCGGCAGTAATCATCACTTTTATTATGATAGGAAAACTGCTTGAAGATAGGGCGAAAGGAAATACATCAACAGCAATAAAAAAGCTGATGGGTCTTCAGCCAAAAACAGTTACTGTAATTACTGCTGATGGCAAAGAGGTGCAAAAACCAATAGAACAGGTTGTTGTGGGCGAAATACTTGTAGTAAAGCCCGGTGAAAAAATTGCTGTGGATGGGGTTGTAACCGAAGGAACTTCTTATGTTGACGAAAGTTTGATGAGTGGCGAGCCGGTAGCAATATCGAAAAAACAGGACGATAAAGTATTTGCAGGAACCATAAACCAAAAGGGAAGCTTCAGATTTAAAGCCCTCAAAGTGGGTAAAGAGACGATGCTTGCCCAGATAATAAAGATGGTGCAGGAAGCCCAAGGCAGTAAAGCACCCGTGCAAAGGCTTGCCGATAAAATAGCAGGAGTTTTTGTGCCTGTGGTTATATCGCTTGCCATAATAACCCTGTTTGCATGGATAGCATTTGGAGGCACTGTGGTTCAAGGAATTATGGCGGCAGTAACAGTACTCGTAATTGCCTGCCCCTGTGCATTGGGACTTGCCACGCCCACAGCAATAATTGTTGGTGTGGGTAAAGGTGCCGAAAACGGCATATTGATTAAAGAGGCTGAAAGTCTGGAACTTGCAAAGAGACTGAATGCGATTGTACTGGATAAAACCGGCACCATTACACAAGGACACCCTGAAGTAACTGCAGTAAAATGGCACAACAATAATGAGTCGGATGCTGCCATACTTCTAAGCATGGAGCAGCAATCGGAGCACCCGCTTGCCGTGGCAGTGGTTAAGAAATTCGCACATATTAATGCCGTGCAGCTACAAGCTTTTGAAAGCGTAACAGGCAAAGGCATAAAAGCCCGATACAAAAACGAAACATATTTTGCAGGAAACACAAAACTACTGACAGACAATAACATAACTGTAAATCAGGATTGGCAGGATATTGCAGACATCTGGAGTCGTGATGCACAGACTGTTATATGGTTTGCCGACAGCAAGCAGATAATTGCGGCACTATCCATAGCCGACAGCATAAAAGAGACATCAGCAGAAGCAATTAGGCAGATGCATGAACTTGGACTGGAGGTGTATATGCTAACCGGCGATAATAACCATACCGCAGCAGCAGTAGCAGCCCAGGCAGGCATAAACCACTATAAAGCCGAAGTTCTACCAAACCATAAAGCCGACTTCGTGAAAGAGCTTCAGCAACAAGGCAAAGTAGTAGCCATGGTGGGCGACGGCATTAACGACAGCACAGCCCTTGCCACTGCCGATGTGAGCATTGCCATGGGCAAAGGAAGCGATATTGCCATGGATGTGGCCAAGATGACAATCATATCATCCGACCTCACCAAGATACCGCAAGCAATACGACTATCTAAACATACAGTGGCTACTATTAAACAAAACCTGTTTTGGGCATTCGTGTATAACGTGATAGCCATTCCCATTGCAGCAGGAGTACTCTACCCCATAAGCGGATTCATGCTAAACCCAATGATAGCAAGTGCTGCAATGGCACTCAGCAGCGTAAGTGTTGTGAGCAACAGCTTGAGATTGAAAATGAAAAAATGATAGAGGATAATTATTAAACAACTGAGGCTGACCAACTTATGGTTTAGCCTCTTTTTTTTGCCCAAATACTGGATTTGTTAATTTTTTTAACTTAAATTTATAAGTCGAATAACCTAACCAACACATTTTTTGACCAACACCACAAAATATGTGTTAAACATTTTCATTTAAAGATTAAACAATTTGGATAATTAAAAATCAATCGCCAAATTTGTTTATGTATTTCGGTAATTAAATACCAAATTAACAAATACCCATTATTATGACCGCAGAACAATTTAATTACAAACTCGTGGGTGTGCAACAAAAGATGCTAAACTACGCTCTATCACTCACTTCCGACGCCAATGATGCTCAGGATTTGTTGCAGGAGACAAACTATAAAGCGTTATCGGCACAAGACAAATTTATGATTGACACCAATTTTTCGGCATGGATGTACACTATTATGCGTAACTCATTTATAAATAACTACCGCCGAAAATTTAAAATGAAGCAGGCACCATCATTAGTTGATGAAATTAGTTTCCTATCCAACATGTACTATACCGATGAAAACCCGGAGATGTTCAGAGCGATAGACGAGGTGCACTTATTGATGAATAAAATGGACTCCGATTTTAAAACACCCCTCAACATGCATATGCAGGGATATAAATATAAAGAGATTGCCGAGCATCTCGACATGCCCATAGGTACTGTAAAGAGCCGCATATTTTTTGGCCGTAAAAAGCTGGCAAAATTAATCTCCCAGTAAGTTTTAGGGTTTACACGAAAGACTCCGTCACTAAATGGCGGAGTTTTTTTTATGCGAAGAACATATAAGCTATAAATATCGCGGCTATTACGCCTGCCAAGTCGGCTATAAGTCCGCAAGCCACGGCATGTCGGGTTTTCTTAATGCCCACCGAACCAAAATAAAGTGCAAGAATATAAAAAGTGGTATCAGTAGCTCCCTGAAAAATACATGAAAGTCGCCCTACAAACGAATCGGCACCATAGGTTTTCATCGACTCAATCATCAAACCACGGGCACCGCTGCCGCTCAGTGGTTTCATAAAAGCAGTGGGCAGGGCATCAACAAAAGTGGTGTCAACACCAATCCAACCTATAACAGTAGCAATGCCACCTATTATAATATCGAGCATACCACTAGCCCTAAACACTCCAATAGCTACAAGAACAGCTACCAGGAACGGAATGATATTTATTGCGGTTGAAAATCCCTCTTTGGCACCTTCAATAAAAGCGTCATACACATTCTCCTTTTTACGTATTGCCATCAGAATAAAACTGATGATTATACTGAATAGAATGAGATTGGCACCCACCAGCGACACATTTTGGATAGTCTCTTTATCCAATTTACTCAGGAAGTAGAGCGACACACCTATCAATAATGAAAATGAGCCAAGATATGCAATCACAACCTTATTCCAAAGGTTGATACGCTGCACAAAAGCCACTGTGAGCAGACCAACAATGGTAGAAAAGAAAGTGGTAAGAAGCAGAGGTATAAAAATATCGGCAGGGTTAACGGCTCCCCATTGTGCGCGGTAGGCCATAATGGTTACAGGAATTATAGTTAATCCAGATGTATTGAGCACCAGGAACATAATCTGTGCATTTGAGGCCGACTCTTTATCCTTATTCACCTCCTGCATCTCCTTCATTGCCTTAAGGCCCATGGGAGTTGCAGCATTATCGAGCCCCAACATATTGGCTGACAGGTTCATAATGATACTACCATAGGCAGGATGGTTACGCGGAATTTCAGGAAATATTCTAACAAAAAGGGGTGCCACCAACTTAGCAAGAATATTTATCATGCCACCTTTCTCACCAATACGCATCAATCCCATCCACAAGGTAAGCACACCGGTTAAATACAAAGCGGTTTCAAAACCTGTTTTCGACATATCGAAAGTGGCATTCATCATCTCCGGAAAGACATCAACATCACCAAAAAATATAAGTTTCACCAGCCCTGTTATAAAGGCCAGAATGAAAAATGCTATCCAGATATAATTTAATACCATGAGCTACCCTATTCTACTGTCCAAATCTTCAGGTTATCAATCTTAAAGCAATCACCCGAATTACCAAGCCCCACTAGTCCCGGCTGCATTAGCCGTTCATCATCCGACTCGAATATTAGTCTGTCATCCACAAAAACCTTAACACTCTTCTGCTCAACATAACGCTCCACTCTAACAGAATGCCATTTTTCAAAGCCCCAGGCTACACCTTTGTCCTGCTTATCCAAAACACGAACGGCCTCATCACCCTTCTTCACAAAAAGATTGTGCACAAACCTGTTGGCACGCGATGCAAGTTGAGCATAACAAAATTGACTATCCGACTTATATCCAAACAGAATATCAAGATGCACAAGATTGTAATATGACGGAGTTTGCATAACATCAACCTCCATTATAAAACTACCCAACTCATGATTGTTAATTACTAAGGTAGAGGTTACTGTGCTGTCTTTCACGTTATTAACACCTAACTGCTTAAGGCATTTCCCACCGTTACCATTTTTGCTTATCACCCACTCGGCGGTGTCACTCATTGCAAAGGCAGACAACTCTTTAACAGAGCTGAAAGGAAAGTTCAAAAATGGTTTATCCCGCTTAATAAGCTGCGCATCAAGGGCAGAGAAACAGAATAAAAGAGTTACTAACAAAAGTGTATGGCGCATTACAGTTACTATATTATTGTTGTTCAATTGTTTATCATGTCTCGTTTACTACGCCACTTATCATGGGGCGCACCAAACTCTTTACAAGTCATATTATCTATCTCTATCTTCCAAATTTTCACATTACGCACTGCCGGGTCGTTATATTTGAAATTCATATCGGTGTATTGTTCCATAATTATATCAAGTGCTTCACGCTTACCATCCATATCTTCAACAAACTCCACCTTGCCCCATGCAATCACGCTTTTGCTCTTCATGCGGTAACTGCACGCCACCTGCTCGCTTTGAAACACCAAATCGTGATCGGTAGAGAATGTTACGCACACATTATTGTTCTGTGCAATAGTATCCAACGAACGGCCGGCAGGAGCCGAATGAAGATAAATAACATTATCGCGATATCCAAAATTCATGGGCAACACATACGGTATCATGTCATTACCCACAAGCCCGATGTGGCAAATGTCGCATTTCCTGATTATCGCCTCTATAAACTCTATATCTTCGTGAAAAACGGTTTTCATCCCTATTTTTTATTATTCTGATTATTAACACTATAGCAAAGCACTACAGCCCGCTTAGCATACAAATATAGTGAAAATGAATTTACTCTAATGATTTTTATCAGCTAAGAGAATTAATAAACACTCTTTTAAGCTCTAATAGCGACTGCACCGTGTATAAGTTGGGGTGCTCAACAGGTGTTTCAACCACTTCGTGCGCCCACGTGATGTGATAGGGAATATGCACCGCCTTACCACCTAATTTCAATACCGGCAGCACATCCGACTTCAGCGAATTACCAATCATCATAAAATTTGACGGCTCTAATTTAATCTGTTTCAGAAGCTTACAATAATCAGTCTCGGTTTTATCGCTCATTATCTCCACATGGCAGAAGTAGTCCTTCAATCCCGACAGGCGTAACTTACGCTGCTGATCGTTAAGGTCGCCCTTGGTTGCCAGCACCAGTTTATGATGGGGCGCAAAAGCCTCGAGAGCCTCCTGCGCACCGGGCAGCAGCTCTACCGGCATGGTGAGCATCCTCTTCCCTATCTCCAATATTTTATTGATAAGGGCGCTATCGATACCGCTTCCGCCAAGCAGGGTGGCAGTCTCCATCACCGATAGCATAAAAGCCTTTATACCAAATCCGTAAATCGGTATGTTTTGATATTCAATCTTATAGAGAGTATCAACAACGGTATTCTCATCTGCAAAATTGCTCATCAACGAAGCGAACTCAGCCTCTGCGTCACGAAAAAAATTCTCATTAATCCAAAGGGTATCGTCGGCATCAAAACCGACAACTTTGATATTTTCAAGCATAATAGTCTAATAAAAAATTACAATATGGCACGATGTCCAAGTGCCGGTGATATGCGTGCCCTAATCTGCAACAGCTGCGAATATCTAACAAACTCTGTTTCAAATGCTTCACTATCATTTGTCTCTTGCAGATGCTTCATCTTCAGGCTGGATCTGGAAATCATATCACTGATAGTCTTAAACTTGAGCTCCACCACCAGCTTAGGCACAATCTGGTTAAGCATCTCATCTTCAGCCTTTACAATAGCAAATTTCTGATGTATTTTACTCAGGGCATACTCATTACCCATCAAATCGGATGCCAACTGGCTAATCTGCGGGTTATGATGGTTCACATAAAACTTACTATCGGGCAGATAGCCTATGCGTTCTTTATAATCCTCACATTCGGCTATCACCAACTTATACAGCTCGTTACGAAGCACCATACCGTCAGATTTCAACTCTCTTATAATATAATCGCCCACCTTTTCACTCTCAACACCCTGTTCCACATCAATAACAAGTGGCAAGTCGCAATACTTCATCATATAACGTATCACTTCGCGCTCCTCATTCTCAAAGGGATTTACTGTAACACTAACCTCGGCAGGTTGCACAGGTGTGGGCATAACAGACTGTGCAGAAGTGGCATAATTAGGCTTGTTGAGTTTTTTAAGCTGTATTTTATTTACCTCATTATAAAGAATTTGCTCATCAACCTTCATCTGGTTGCTGCACTCTTTAAGGTATAATTGCCTCAAAATAGGATCGGGAATCACGGTTATGGAACTCACGATATCCTGTATCAGCTGCGCCCTTTTCACCGGGTCGTTCTTCGCCTCCTCCATCAGAAGGCTGGTTTTGAACTTTATAAAGTCGGTCTCGTTATCTTTTATATATTTCACAAACTCATCGGCAGTATGCTTACGTGCGAATGAGTCGGGGTCCTCACCATCGGGCAGCAGCAGCACTTTTACATTCATGCCTTCGGTAAGAATGAGGTCGATACCGCGCAATGATGCCTTAATACCCGCATTATCACCATCATAGAGCACGGTAACATTCTTGGTGAAGCGTGCTATAAGCCTTATCTGGTCGGGCGTGAGGGCCGTTCCGCTTGATGCCACCACATTGGTAACTCCAGTTTGGTGCATGCTGAGCACATCGGTATATCCCTCCACCAAAAAGCAGCGGTCGTACTTTACAATATCCTGCTTGGCATGAAATATACCATAAACAATACGACTCTTATGATATATATCCGACTCGGGCGAATTGAGGTATTTGGCAGTTTTAGCATCGGTTTTCATTACCCGCCCACCAAAAGCAGTGACCTTGCCCGATAAGTTATGAATTGGGAACATCACCCGTCCCCTGAATCTATCAGCCTGATAATTATTATCTCCGGTAATGGTCAACCCGCTTTTCACCAGATAATCAAGCTTATATTGCTGTTTTAGCGCCTCGTTGGTAAGTGCATCTTTGGTTTGAGGCGAATAACCGAGGCCGAATTTCTTTATTATATCATCCCGGAAGCCACGCTCACGGAAGTAGCTTAGCCCCACGGACTGCCCTTCATCTGTGTTCCACAACTGATTAGCAAAATAGTTGGCGGCAAACCCGGTAACCACCATAAGGCTCTCGCGTTCATCGATAAGCTGCTGCTGCTCGGGTGTCACCTCCTGATCGACAACCTCGATGCCAAACTTCCTACCCAGTAGTTTTATAGCATCCACATACGACAAATGGTCATGGTCCATCACAAAATTCAGGGCATTACCACCCTTGCCGCATCCAAAGCATTTAAAAATACCTTTGGCCGGCGAAACAGTGAATGAGGGGGTCTTTTCGTTATGAAACGGACAGTTACCAAGATAGTTAACTCCCCTCTTTTTCAGCGAGATATAATCGGAGATAACTTCTATTATCTGACTGTTTGCAGCCTCTACAACCCTCTCTATGGTGCCATGATCAATCATAGATGCAAAGATAAAAATTTAATTTATGAGCAGAAAGAAAAAAGGAGGGGAAGAGTTGTGAAAGGGTTGAAGAGATGAAATTGAAGTGTGTCGAGAGTGTCGAGAGAGCGAGAGTGGTTAAAGGTTGAGTTGAAGAGTTTAAAAGTTAAAGGGTTGAAGAGATAATTGAGGGGTTGGTCGTTGGTCGAATCACGAAAGACGAATTACGAATTACGAAAAACGAATTACTAATTGACAAAAAGCGTTGGATAAAAGTTTTAATGAACATCAGGGGGTGA